>DKQZ01000033.1:0-224 GCA_002471975.1 Dialister sp. UBA7295
CATTAAGTCGTTGAGTGCTTACAATGCGGGAATAGATTTCAGATGAATTGACTCAAAAGTATCGCGGGGAGGCTTCCCCTCGGGGAAGCTGGCGCCGCAGGCGCCTGAAAGGGCAGGGGATGGGATTGGCAGCTTTGTCGTTGGATGGTAAGGGCCGTCGAGTGAATGGATTAAATAAAAGTCTCTCTTATGCAAGGGAGACTTTTTATGGCTGACTTTTGTTT
>DKQZ01000033.1:248-14924 GCA_002471975.1 Dialister sp. UBA7295
AGTTTTATATTTGCCTTCGGCGCACATTTTCGACAGAAATATTTTTCTTACCAGTGCAGTTCACCCTTGCCGGTTCTTCCATCAAAGCGGGTGAGCGGACGAACTGCACTTTCGAATGTAAAAGTACCTGCTGAAAATAAACGCCAAAGGCCGCGGCCGCAGGCCGCTATATAAGATTGGTCCGCACAGCGGACCATATCCTTCCCGATAACCCCGATATCCCCTGAGATCCCCGACATCCCCGACACAAAGGCCATCGAAGAAGAAAGTTTCCCAATAAAAAGACAGGCGCCTTTATCAATTCAAGGCGCCCACCTTCACGGGCCACGGATCACGGGCCACGATTCACGACTATTTCCGATACCTCGCCACCAGATTGCTCCGGTATTCGATCTTCCCGTCCAGTACGGACTGGTAGAAATCCTGTTTCTGATCGATATAGGCAAGGCTGTCTTCTATGATTTTCTGCTCTTTCTGAAGAGCTTTTTTCTTTTCCGCCAGCATTTCCATTCTCTTCTTGATGGTGGAAGGGCCTTCGAGGCAGAGGGCCAGGTATGCTTTCATTTCTTTGATGGAAAGACCGCACTTTTTGAGACAGGTGAGGTCTTTGATCCATCTGATATGGTATTCTTCAAAAACCCTCCGGTTCGCGCCGTCCCTTCCCACTTCCGGCACGAGGCCTTCGTTGCAGTAATATTTCAGCGCTTCATAGGTCATCCCGGTTTCCCGGCAGACCTGCAGCATGGTGTATCGTTTGTCGTCCATAGCTATCACTCCTTCTTTATGAAACTTCCCTGTAATCATGATAGCATACGGTTGTAAGAACCGGTCAATGGGTAAGAGTGCTTTATCCATGAAGGAAATATATGTCCGGTCACTTTTGTTTCGGGGATATCGGGGTTATCGGGGTTCATTTCGGGAATCTCGGGAAGATGGCGCCCTTCGGGCGCAAGTTTTATATTTTGCCTTCGGCGCCGAACTGCGACAAGAATATTTTCCCCCATCAGTGCAGATTCCCCATATAATCGTGCCGGGGAGCGGCACACCTTCCCGATAACCCCGAGACCCCCGAGATTCCCGACATCCCCGACACAAAGGTCATCGAAGAAGAAAGTTTCCAAATATAAAAGAGGCGCCCCAATGATTTCAAGGCGCCGCCTTCACTTACCACTTATCACTTTTACTAACCGCTAACGGCTAACCGCTAACTGCTAACGGCTCATCTCTCCCCCAGCTCCACCATCGTTTTTGCCAAAAGTGCCTCGGTAGTCAGCTTTCCGCCGGATTCGACGCCCAGGCGGAGGGCCCGGACTCCCATTTCGTAATGATCCATATATACGCCCCCGTAGGTGCACTGGGTGGTACAGATGAGACGGCAGCCACGATTTTTCGCATAGGTGAAAAGGGGAAGGAAATTATTTTCCGATTCCTGATCCGGAATGCCTCCTGTGCCATAGCCTTCGATGATGACTGCTCTATATCCGTCATCCACGAAATGTTTCAGGATGGACGGTGGAAGGCCGGGCACGATTTTAAAGACTCCCACCCGCCTATCCAGTCTGTCATGAAGCTGAAACGGTCCTTTCGGCAGGAAATCGTCGCCCTGCCAGATGAGCTGCCCATCAGAAAAACTTCCCGCCAGAGGACGGTTGATATTTCCAAAAGCGGACATATCCTGACTGGAGAGTTTCCTGGCATCGTTGCCATAGATGATCTGATTTCCAAAAGCGATGTAGACTCCCGGATGGCCCGAAAGGGCGGCCTGAAAGGCAAGGCGAAGATTATCCTCCGCATCCGACCCGGTTTCCCCGGCAGGTACCATGGAACCGGTCAGAATAACCGGTTTATCCATATTTTCCAGCATATAGTACAGGGCCGAAGCGCTGTAAGCCATGGTGTCCGTCCCGTGAGTAATGACGAATCCGTCGTATTTCTCCCGGTTTTCCGCCACCGCCCTGGCCATCAGAATCCAGTGACGTGGGGAGAGATTGGTGGAATCCAGCTGGAGAAGCTGGAAACATTCCACATCACAGAGGTCCCTGAGCCCGGGAAGCATGGCAAGCAAGTCTTCTCCCGAAAGGGCCGGCATGAGCCCGTCCGGCATGGGCCGGGAAGCGATGGTCCCACCTGTAGCGATGACGAGAATTTTTTTCTTTTCCATATTGCTCCTTTCCTGTAAGGCGGCACCCATCCGGGCCTGCCGGTCATTTTTATCATTTTCATACAGGAAACGGGCCTTTGTCAAGCCGGCATCCCGGGACCGGACTGAATTCCCTATTTCCTCTTTAAAACCGGAGGCTGCCCCGCATTTCAGAAAACATGTTAAAATAATGATATGGTCTTATCAAAGTGTAGGAAATATAAATTGACAGCGGGGGAGGAAAAATGGAAAAGGATGAAATCATCAGCCGTCCGGAAGAAATGGACAGCCGGGAGCTCAATGAATTTATCAGAAATATGATTCACCGAATCATTGTCCATCATGTCTTATGGTTTCGGGAAGTGCAGCACCAGCGGGGATTTGACCAGGCCATGAAAATCATGGATCAGGCCTGGGACAAGACCTGGGATATATCGCTCCGCCGGTTCGCCTCCATGGGACTTTCTGTCTCTAATCATATGCCGAAAATCATTGATGACCTGCCGAATGAAAAGAAACTGGCCATCATCGACGGACTTGCCAAAAACTGGCTCGCCCAGGACGGGGTATTTTTCCAGGAAGTGGAAAAATTATATGGAATGAACGATGCGAAACGGTGCAATGATTCCACCTGGAATTATTTCTCCCTCGTGGAAGCGCTGGAAATCAAGAAACTTCTGGGCCTTCCGGAACACCCGGGCCTCGAAGGTCTGGAAAAAGCGCTGAACTTCCGCCTCTATGGACGGCTGAATATCCAGTCCTGCCATTGGGAAGAGGGAGCCCTCATCTTTGAAATGAACCGCTGCCGGGTCCAGCATGCAAGAAAGGCAAAAGGACTTCCCGACTACCCCTGCAAGAGCGCAGGCCTCGTGGAATATGGGCGATTCGCTGAAGGCATCGATGACAGAATCAAGACCACCTGCATCGCCTGCCCGCCGGATGAGCATCCCGAAGAGTGGAGCTGTGCGTGGAAGTTCTTTATCTGAGACATTTGGATTGTTTATTGTCCTGAGTCAGTTGCGGTATTCGTGGGTCAGCCTCACCGCGGCGAGCCCCGGATTAGACATTTCCGAGATTTCGTGGTTCGTGGTTCGTGATTCGGGAATATGCCGCCCCTGATGGGGCGGCAATTTTTTATGCCGAATCGGCTCAAAAGTTTCACAGAAAGACCCCAGGGGCAGGGAAGCGCGGTTTAGCCGGTGACATGAGAATCCGGTGCCCTGGGGAAAGATTGGTGGAATCGGGCTGAAGAAGCTCCCGGCATTCCACATCGCAGACTATCCTCAGCTCAGCGGGCAAACCAGGCAAATCTTCCCCCCGAAAGGGCCGGCATAAGCCCGTCCGGCATGAGCCGGAAAGCGATGGTCCCTCCCGATTATTATTTCATACAAAAAGCCCGCCTCACGATTGGAGGCAGGCTTTTCACTAACCGCTAACGGCCAAAGGCTCTCATCAGATCTTTATTTTCAGCAGTCTGATGGAGTAGAGGATACAGAGAAGGGTGACGCCGGTATCTGCAAAAACGGCGACCCACATATTGGCAAATCCTGCCAAACCCATGACCATGACCGCAATCTTGACGAAGAGGGCAAATCCCACATTTTCCCAGGCGGTACGGATGACTTTACGGGAAAGGCGGATGGCTTTCGGAATGGCTTGTACGTCGGAATTAAGGAATACGATATCTGCTGCTTCAATGGCTGCATCAGCGCCGCTTCCCATAGCTGCTCCGGCATCTGCTCCGGCCAAAACAGGAGCATCATTGATGCCATCGCCTACGAAAAGGACGGCTCCTTTCGATTCGCGGATTTCTTTCATAATGGATAATTTATCCTGCGGCAGGAGCTGGGCATAAACGTCTTTGATGCCTGCTTTTTCTGCAATGGCTTCGGCATTGTTTTTATTATCCCCGGTCAGCATGACGGGAGTGACCCCGATTTCCTTCAATTCGCGGATGGAATGGATGGCATCGGATTTCAGGGCGTCCGCAATGACGATGCAGCCCAGGAATTCCTGATTTCTGGCTACATAGACAAGGGTGCCTGTGCCCTGGCTCTGCGGCAGTTTGTCTTCGGAAATACCGGCTTTCTTCATGAGGCGGTCATTGCCCGCATAAATGGTATTTCCTTCCAGTTTCCCAATGACCCCGTGGCCTGCTTCTTCATGAAGGTCTTCGAGGGTGGGAACGGTGAGGTTTCTTTCCCCTGCTTCTTCCACAATGGATTTCGCAATGGGGTGGGTGGAATAAATTTCTGCACCTGCTGCCAGGGCAATTAATTCTTCTTCTTTCACGCCGGAAGCAGGAAGGACTTCGCGGACTTTGAATTTCCCTTCCGTAATGGTTCCTGTCTTATCCATGACCGCAGCCTTGATTTTGGAAAGGGTTTCGATGATGGTACCGCCCTTGAAAAGGATGCCTTCTTTGGAGGCCGTACCGATCCCTGCAAAGAATGCGAGAGGTACGGAAATAACGAGGGCGCAGGGGCAGGAAATAACGAGGAACGTGAGGGCTGTATAAATGGATTTTTCCCAGTCGCCGCCAAAAAGGAGGGGCGGGACAAAGGCTACAATCAAGGCAACTAAAACGACTAAAGGCGTATAAATACGGGAGAAACGGGTGATGAAGCGGTCAATTTTCGGCTTGCTGGCTACCGCATTTTCTACGGAATCAAGGATTCGGGTGACCATGGACTCAGCCAGGATTTTTGTCACCTGCATTTTGATGGTGCCTGTCATATTGACACAGCCGGAATCGATGGCGGAACCTGTTTCAGCAGAAACCGGTTTCGGTTCGCCGGTCAGGGCAGACGTATCGATCTGGGTGGTGCCTTCGGTAATGATGCCATCCAGCGGAATCCTGTCGCCCGGGCGAAGCAGAAGGATATCTCCCACTCTGGCTTCTTCTGCCGGAATGGTTTCCGTTTCACTTCCATTGACCCTGAGGACTACTTCCGGACGAAGATCCACGGCATCCATGATCTGTTTTCTGCTTCTGCCGGCAGCCAGATCCTGGAAATATTCGCCAATGCGATAGAAGAACATGACGCCCACCGCTTCCGGATATTCCTGAATGCCGAAAGCGCCCAGGGTGGCGATGGTCATGAGGAAGGTTTCATCAAAGAATTCACCATGGGTGATATTTTTGAGGGCTGCCCAGACGATGGGACCGCCCAGGATGAGGTAGGAAATAAAGAAGAAAATATTTCCTGCCATTTCTCCCAGATTAAACATATCTCCCGGGTTATAATGAAGAATCATGCCGATGACAAAGAGGATACCACCGATAATGAGCTGTCCCTTTTCGTCTTTCAGCTTGTCAAAGAAGGATTCCTTCTTCTCCGGTGCGGCTGCTTTTCTCTTCGGGGGACGGACTTTTTTATGGATTTCCGTGGGCGATTCCACTTCATTGCACTTTTCCGTCAGCATGGGAATGAGGCTGTCCGGATCCTTCGCCGTGAGGCGCATCGTTTTCGTAGCATAGGAAATAGAAGCAGAGAGGACTCCCGGCTGGTGATTGATCAGTTTTTCCAGCTTCAGGGCGCAGGCTGCGCAGTCCAGGGTGGGAATTTCATAATTTTCCGTCTTATAATCGGATTTGTCAGCAGGAGGAATGATGCCGGCCGATTCATCCACGCTGCGGCAGACGGGAAGGATTTCCTGCAGGAGCGTTTCCGGATCTTCTTTGGAAATCACATACAATTCTTTCGTGGTGAAGGAAAGAGCTGCGAAAAATACGGAAGGCATTTCCCGGATTTTCCCTTCCATCTTGGCTGCGCATTCCATGCAGTCCACATTTTCCAGATGGAAAACCGTTTCTTTATAGGTATTTCCTAAAAAATCACAATGGCAGCTATCCAGCGGTTTCCCGCAAAGGTCGCAGTCTTCTTCGGCACTTCCTTCAGAATTGTGGAAATGACCAAAAGCCCGCCGTTCATCGGCCAGGATCTGCTGACGGTTCTCCATGATATCCACTTCATTGGCCCGATATTTTTCCATTTCCGGGTCATTGGAGTGATCATGAGGTTTTATTTCCTCTTCTTCCTCATCATGGTCATGATGATGGTGGTCATGATCGTGATGATGTTCATGGTCATGGTCATGATGATGTTCATGTTCATGGTCATGATGGTGTTCATGTTCGTGGTCGTGTTCATGCTCATGTTCGTGTTCATGCTCATGTTCATGTTCATGGTCATGTTCATGTTCATGGTCATGTCCACAATGGCAGTGACCGCATGCGCAGTGATCATCGTGATGGGCATTTTTAATTTCAGCCATATTTCATTCTCCTTTACAGAAAATCTTAATAGTTCTTATATTCGAATTTTAGCATCCTTAAGGACCGGGGTAAATGATATTGAGAAACACTTTAATTTTTCAAGCAGGGAGGAGTTCTCCGCCGTCAGGCGATAGCCATTAGCCGTCAGAAGCGGTAAAAGCTGACAGCTGATGAGGAATGAGATCATTGGTAATGGCTGATGGTGAATCCGACGGGAAGCTGTAAGGACAGTCCGGGTGAAAAGAACTGTACATTAGGGTTACCGGGTCATTCGTCGGACAGGCGGGCCGATTCCCATGAACGAAATGGGCAGTCCCTGAATAAGCCTCACCCCTATGCGCCCCGGTATAGGCATTTTTTAGATTTCGAGGTTCGGGAAGGTGTTGCCCCCTGATGGGGCACATTTTCCCTTGGAATCCGATATTCCCGACTCATAAGTCATCCGAAGAAAGGTCCAAAATAAAATCTGCGGAGAAATATTTCTCCACAGATTTTATTTTTCTTTTTTCAATTCTTCCTGCATCCGGTGTAACCAGACTCCCAGCAGCCGGTCATACATCCCGATGCGGTGTGCCAGGTCATCGGCAAATTCCTCATCATAGGTATGGGTTGTCAGATTTCTGTCGTCTACCATGAGCAGAGCCTGCCTCGTTTCCTCTTCATCGAGAAGTCCGGCTTCCCGGGAAGCCCGGATCACCTTTTTGGGAGAAGCCGCATCGATTCCTTCTATTTCATAAAGGTATGCTTTGGCACATTTCCAAAGAAGTTCAAAGGAAAACTCAAACCGTTTGATCAGGGCATCTCTTTCCACTTCAGTGATTTCATTTTTTGCCGCCAGCTCGTGAAGTTTTGATAATGCTCTCGTCGCTAATGCAAACCGTTCCTGAAGTCCTTCCACAGGATTCCCTCCTTTTTGATCCGCCGGCGCAATGGTTCTCCCGCCCGATTCATATCTACCACGTCCACCCGATAAGGACAGGATGATTCTTCCAGTCGTTCACGAAGCAAAGCCAGGGTAAATGAAATGTCCCTTCCGCCGCTGTCCACAGCAAGATCCACATCGGAGCTTTTCCGGCCTTCCCCGCGGGCACGGGAACCAAAGAAATAAATCCGGGCATCTTCATTTTTTAAAGAATCCAGCACGGAATATTTCAATTCATTCATCCACCGGTTTTCCATGGCTCCTCCCTCCTTTGCTTTTCTGATTTTAGTATAAAGTGAATCGAATTCCTCTGTCAAGGATAGGGCTTTTGCCATTTGAATCTGTCATTTTATTGATTTAATGATCCCAATCATTCCATTTATTTCAGAGCATCCCGGTGATCCAGGTTCTCCCCCGGTCCGGGTCAATGATTTTTCCCTCAAGCCGGTCGAAGAAATAACGTAAAATAATAAATACGGTACTTGCTCTCCCGGGAATCCCTACAAAAGGCACCGAAGGTCCGGATGATGGATGGGAGGTTTCCCTGAACTGCAAATTCCAAGCATAAAACTTCAGAAAATAAAAAGAAGCTCACTGAGCTTCTTTTTATTTGGAAATATAATCCTTCCCTTTCCGGGCCTGATTTTCCTTCCCCGGCACCCGATGCAAAGGCTTTGAAATATAAAAAATGGGCGCCTGTATCATTTCAAGGCGCCCACCTTCACGAATTACGGATCACGGACCACGGACCACGAATCACGGACCACGAATCAGACCATATGACTCAAACCCATACACTCAATTATTTCGCCAAAGCAAATTTCCCATCTTTCACTTCCAGAAGGACGAGGTCCACTTTCGGAGTCCCTTTATTTTCAAAGCTCATGGGACCTGCCACGGTTTCCATATTTTTGATGGTCGCCATGGCTTCGCGGATTTTCTTCGTATCAGTCGTAGTTCCTGCTTTTTCCATGGCTTCTGCCACGTATTTCACGGCCAGGTACCCGCAGGCTGCAAACTGGTCAGGATCTTTGTTATATTTCTTTTTGAATGCTGCCACGAAATCCTCAGTGAGTTTACTCTTTCTGTCCGGTGCCCACATGGAGGAAACGTAGGTATTGTTGGAAGCATTCCCTGCCAGTTTCATCAGTTCCGGGGAAGCAAAGCCGTTATCGCCAAGGACCGGCTGGTTCATACCGAGGGTTCTCATTTTCTTCAGGATCAGCGCCCCTTCCTGGTAATAAGCGGCGAGGATCACCACGTCCGGATTCAAAGGCTGGATTTTCGTCAGCTGGGCGGAGAAATCGGTGTCCTTATCGGCAAAGGTCTCGGTAGCGATAATGTTTACCCCTTCCGCTTCGAGGGACCGTTTGAAGACTTTGTAGGCCGAAACCTGGTGCTCGTTATTGGAGGAGTACAGGATGGCCGCCGTCTTGTAGCCCAGTTTCTGATGGGTCTTCTTCACGGTATTCGGGATATTTTCCGATTCCGGCACGCATACGCGGAAAAGGTAATCATACCCGTCAGTGACTCCTTCTGCCGTTACGGCGACTCCGATGGTCGGAATTTTTGCCTGCTCCACCAGTTTACCGATGGCTTTATATTCCGAGGAGAGCACGGGTCCCACGATGACTGCTTCTTTCCGGGAAATCATCTTCTGGATGACATTGACCGCCTGGCTCACCTGGCCTTTCGTGTCCATTTCATTGACTTCGAAATGGATTTTTCCGCCTTTGTTGATTTCTTCGACAGCCATGTCAAAACCTTCTTTTTCACCAAGGCCATAGGCCGCTACCGGTCCGGTGGAAGCGGTAGCAAAACCGATTTTTGCCACTTTGGCGCCTTCCATCGGTTTGGAAGACGCTTTCTCTCCTCCGCATCCGGAGACGGCAAAGACTGCCCCGGCCACCATCAATGCCAATGCTGCTTTTTTCATCCATCTACCCATGCTCATAAGTTTTACCTCTCTTTCCTGACCATTCATTCCATCAAAAAGCCCCTGCCGAAAAGAATCGGCAGGGGCGCCTGGCGCGGTACCACCCTGGTTTGTCGCTCTGCTTTCAGGGGCGTGAAAAGGATGGAAATAAAAAAGGCGCCTGCCCGCCAATGCGGACAAGGGCGACCTGCGCGTTACCACCTTGTTTTATACTCCGGCTGAAAGCCTTCTCCGTAACGGGGATGTCCGCCCGGAATTACTCGCTTTCGCTTTCCACCGGGACACTCTCGAGTGACTTGTAAAGATTCCACCGCTGACTTTCACCATACGTCAGCTCTCTGCAGATTTCCTCTAAACTGGGCTCGTTCCTTGTGCTTGGAATGTTGAAACTAGAATACAGGATAAACTTACCTATGTCAAGGAAATAATTCTTTAGCATGCTAAAAGGGCTCTGCCCTATTCTCACAATATAATGAATGCCCCTGAATGAAAAAGTAATCAGTGCTCAGTTCTCAGTGATCAGTGAAAGAGGCCCGCATCAAATTCGGATAGCAGGCTATTTTTATATATGGGTTCTCATTCGGGACAGGAAAATAATCCATATATTCAAAATCTCATAGCGGCTTTTCTATCTTCTTACACTTTTTCAAGGGAGTTTTGGGGGAATTTTACACTTTTTCAAAGGAGTTTTCACAAAAATTCACACTTTTCCCTGAAATCATCTGCCGTTCCAAATCGGAAAAGCCTGTCCATATCATTTCTTTGACCATTTTCCGCCGCCGGCAAGTCTTATCCTTATGAGGAAGAAGTGGTCATTTTACCGATTTTCCGTAATGAATGTCCATCCGTCCCTTAAGCCTCCCTGAGCAGATCAAAGTCCGAAATCTTCTTTTCCCTGTAAAAAATGAGCGGCGCACCAGCGCCGCCACCTTCCCGAACCCCGAATACCGCAGTTGACTCAGGTCATTGTAAATACCGGAAGTCTCGAAGCAATTACGTTACGCATGAAAACTTTCCAGTCACTTTCCATTCTGACCATCGTACGCCCCTCCTGCCCTCACCCTCCCGGACGCGGGAGGGACGCACGGAATCACTTATATCCATAGCGACTTGTACGTTCTTACTCTGCCAGCATCGATATTGACACTATTAATATACAGAACGAGCTTTTCGCCTAGCCTGTGCAAAGCCCCCATATAAAAAATGTGCCCCATCAGGGGCACACCCTCCCGCACCCCGCATCCCGCACCCCGAAATCTCGGAATGGACACAAAAGGGGCGTGCCGTGGTGAGGCTAATTCCCGAATATCGTTAGCGTCTCAATCCGTCTTATCTGACAAATGCCTCAATCCTTCCTTTTCTCCGCAATCCCTGCGTTGAAGACTCTTTCGAAGAGCCGGGCTGCCCCGGCAAGGCCATAGAGGGGCGTAGAATCGGCCAGCATTTCTTCATAGACGGGACGGAAAATGGGAATGAACCTTGCTTTCTTTCCGAGCCGCCCGAGTCTCGTGGTTTCATGGGAGCTTCCAAGGAGGAGTCCTCCCTGCCATGCTTTATAGTCTTCATTGATTTCCGCATCATCGGCCCTTACGGTACGAATGATATCGGCCGCCGGAATCTTGATTTCTGACGGTTCCTGCTGATGGACGATGAGTTTCCCCGTATCCGCCCATTCGCCGCGCACCGTTTCCGCAATGGCAGAAGCGTCGGATGGCCAGGCAGAGACCAGGATTTCGTCGAACCAGAGCTGTCCCCAGAGGGACTGCATGCCTCCCCCCAGATGGGTGAGGTGCCGTTTGAGGTCTGCCGCTTCCTTTGCCGCTTTTGAAAGATTCATAACGGGCAGCGCTTCTTTGATTTTTTCCAGCCATTTCATGGTGACTTCGGTGCCCGCCGGAAGGCCCGTTTCTATGTAAGGCACATGGAAATCTGTTTCCATCCGTTTGGCTGCTTTTTCAGAAAGTTCGGGGCGCACCACGATATTCAGCTCTGCCGATGGCATATTCATGATTTCTTCCCAGGTGCTGCCGGCCCCGGGGATGCCATTGACTGTCAGGCCGCACATTTCAAGGAGCCGTTTGATTTCCAGGGCATTTTCCTTCCCTTTCAGGTCGGAAAGGGAAAGACCCAGCACGTTCACTGTATGTTTCACCGTGGGGAGCGGCTTCATTTCATCCATCACCCGGAGGAAGGCCTGCTGGTATCCTTTGGCAAAGTCGCCCTTGAGTCCGCCGGAGTCCGCCGCATAGACGGGCCAGGGAAGGTCTTGACTTGATGCGATGCCCGATACATCGTCTCCTACCAGCGATATAGAGCAGTTGCTCTGGATGAAGACACGATCAAATTTCCCCATCTGCTGAATCATTTCAAAGCCCTTCAACAGATCTTTTTCCGTGCCATAGACGAGAGACTCCTGCCCCGGCTGGGTGCAGTAGAAACGGTTCCGCGCCGTTTCATCCAGATCATCCACATATTTCATGGCATAGAAATAGCACCAGAGAGGCCCATTCACCATGACGAAACTTCCGGGAATGGAGGAGAAAAAGGCGGCGGACCCTGTGAGTCCACAGGTGGCGGTGTGATTGCAGGCCGCTTCCCATTCAGGCTTCCACATAAGCGATTCCTCCTTTCGTGCCATACCGGCAGATGAGATGGGCGATAGCCCGGAGCATGGCTTTTTCCCCCGCCGTCCCGGCAAGCGGAATCATGGGGATGAAAAGCTGTTTCGTCTTCGTGCTGTAAATTTCATTTGTAACCAGTAGAATATCTGATGAATCCATCACCGGTCCGCTGTCTTTCCCGTCAATGATGGGCGCATCGCTGACTTTGCGGAAATTCTCCGTAAGCACTACTTTTTCTTCCGGCTTCAGGTTGTCCAGAAGAATTAAGGAGGAAATAGAAATACCCAGCCAGGACAGGGACTCTGCCGTTTCGCCGGGATTGTACCAGCGGGGCGGGCGGCCCGTGACGATGGCCGCTTTTCTGCCCATCGTCCTGTCTTTGATGGTGGAAATATAATTCTCGATATCTCTTTCCTCTTCGGAAAGCACTTCTTTCGCCCGTTCTTCCTGTCCCGTCATTTCACCGACTTTGAGGATCCACTCCTTCGTGGCCTGCCAGCCCACGGGGAAACTGTTTCCAAGCGATTTCACATCAAACTCTTTTTCCAAACGGTCTGCCAGTTTCAGCAATTCTCCTGCGTTCCCTGCAAAACCGAGCATCACTGAATATTCGGCCGACGGGATTTCTTTCCATTCCTCAAAAGGCACGTAGCCGGGGAACTGGTATCGTACTTCAAGGCCGAACTTTTCCAGAAGTCTTGCTGCTTCCCGCGCGTACTGGCCGGCAGGTCCCATCTGGTCCCCCAGAAGGACCACCCGTCCTTTCCCCTTTTCCTGTTTCCTAAAGAAGCGGTCCACTATGGCATTGGCCGTCTTGTAGTAGCCATCGCCGTATTCTCCGCCCAGAAAGCCCGCAAATGGCATGCAGAGGATGGGAATACCATACTCCATTTCCGCATCTTCACAGACCCCTTCCACATCATCCCCGATGACCCCGGCTACACAGGAAGAAGCAACAATGATGCATTTCGGATGGTAGGTCTCCACTGTATATTTCATACAGTCCCTGAGGCGGTCGGCCCCTCCGAAAATACTGTCCTTTTCCCGAAGATTCGAGGAAATAAGGGGCACTGCATGAGGAAATTCCTTTCCTCCGTCCGCAAGCACCCGGAATCTGGCCCCCATATCCATGAAAGAAGCCACATGGGTGCAGCCCAGGGGACTGTGGAATATCACAGCCACGCCCTCGCAAAAAGCGGCTGCCTTCCAGACCCCCGGCATGGTACAGGAGGTGGAAGTCGTCTTTGTGAGAAGCCACTTTGTCTTAGGTTCCATAAAAAGCCGCCAGCCTTTCCAGTTCTTCAAAAGTCACGGGCGTAGGAATGGAAAGATTCGTGCCTTCCCAGATGGTCTTTGCCAGTTCCTTATATACCCCCGCCTGGGGAGAATCTGGCGCATACTGGAGCACCGTCTGCCGGTGATTTTCCGCCACATTCACGATCTTATCCCTCGGAATAAAGGCGATGAGCTCCGTATTTAATTCTTTGGCAAATTCCGTCAAAAGCTCCCTTTCACCCGGCGTATTTCTTGAATTTCCGATAATTCCTCCGAGCCGCACCTTCCCGCGGGCCGCAAAACGGCGGATTCCTTTGGCGATATTGTTGGCCGCATAAAGACTCATGAGCTCGCCCGAAGAAACAACGTATATTTCCTCCGCATATCCCTCACGGATGGGCATGGCAAAACCGCCGCACACCACGTCCCCCAAGACATCATAGAGAGTCAAATCCACGGGAGGAAGCGCCTTCATCCGGTCCAAAAGCTGGAGAGCCACGATGATCCCGCGCCCCGCACAGCCGACTCCCGGCTCCGGGCCTCCCGCTTCCACACAGGTCACCCCGTTGAAACCGGTATGGACGATATCTTCCTTTCGGATCTCATCCACCTCCGACCGGCGCACCTTGTCCAACACCGTCTCCTTGCAGATATGCCCCAGCAAAAGCCGGGTCGAATCATTCTTCGGATCGCACCCGATCTGGGCCACCCGCTTTCCCATAAGAGAAAGAGCTGCAGACACATTCGAAGCCGTCGTCGACTTCCCAATGCCGCCCTTCCCGTAAAAAGCAATCTTCTTCATAAGGACTCCTCAACTATGAAATGCTTTAAGAAATTTCTAAGCTATATATAGTATAGCAGAGATGACCGCAGGATGAAGAAAATAACTTTGAGAAAGAAATACTTTTAAATCGGGGTGGTCGGGAATCTCGGGATGAACGGGGCTATCGGGATGGTGGCGGCCTAACGGCCGCAGAATATATATGGGGATTTTGCACAGGCGAAGTTGAAAAGCCCGTATTGAAGGCAGGAATTGGGGACCCGGGATTAGGAATTAGGGGAGGTGTGCCGCTGATGCGGCACGAGTATAAATGGGAAAAGTACACAGACAAGCCTGAAAAGCCCGAATGAGTCAAATCTGGGACCAACTGCAGAAAAAAGCTCCCCGAAGTTTGGGGAGACCATGCGGGGAGCGCGCCAACTATCGATGCCCTGCTTTAAGCGTCACAAAAGTTAATTCCCCCCGCCTGTGCAAATTTCCCATAAAAAATCATCGGCCCATCAGCACCGACACCTTCACGAACCACGAAATCTCGAACCCCGAAATCTCGGAATGGACTATACCCGTACGTGCCGAGGTGAAGCAAATTCCCGAATACTGTATGTTCTCAATCCACAGTAACTACTTATCCTGCCCCCAACCGGGCTTTCCACTCCGCCTGTGCACATTCCCCATATAAAATTCGTCGGCGCATCAGCGCCGACACCTTCCCGCACCCCGAA
>DKQZ01000034.1 GCA_002471975.1 Dialister sp. UBA7295
TGTAATTATTGTACAGCCCCTGAGGGGTTGTTCTACCCATTCCTGTCGAAAACGAACAAAAAATACCGGCTGAAACCCAGCCGGCATTTTCTTGCTCAAATCCTATATTTCCACCATCATGACATACATAACAGGTCCATACTGGTTATGAACTGTCATTTTCCCAAAGCTCATAACTTTCTTTCTGCTGCCATCTCTGGCGATAATGTGGAAATCAATCCTGTCCGCAGAAAGAGAAATTTCTTCCTTTCTGGCGCGGTCATAATTTCCTTTCATGTTTTTTATGAGTTCTTTCTTGAGACTCTCTCTGTCCCTGGAATCAATCAGATCCACCGCTTTCTGCCCCACAAAGTAGCAAGGCTCAGAGTATCCATAGAGCAGGGCCATTTCCTGATTGGCAAAGAGGACTTTTCCTTCTTTATTGGCCTCGCAGATGAAGAAGGCTCCCGGAAGGCCGTAGGAGAAATCTTTCACATTGAATCCCAGCTGGGCCCTGGCTGATTCCTGCATATCCTCCCGATAGCAGCAGGCTTTGCCGCTCCGGACCTTTTTCGCCTGGTACACGGCCTGGTCTGCTTTCACCACGAGATCTTTCAGGGTTTTTCCCATATCAGGAGATGCCGCATAGCCCACGCTGACGGAAAATTCTATTTCCTTTCCTTCATAGGAAATAGAATGTTTCCCCTCTGCCCATGCAGAAAGTTTTGCCCCTATTTCTTCACAGGTTCCCGAAAGGAGCAGGATGAATTCATCCCCGCCCATACGGCCCGTCAAACCGCCATAAGTCTTTGCGAGAGAACTGATTTCCTTTGCCACTTCCAAAAGGGCTGCATCCCCTGCTTCATGGCCGTATACGTCATTATAAATTTTGAAATCATTGATATCGAGAAAGGCCAGGACAGCAGGATTTCCCCGTTTCAAAAATTTTTCTGCTTCCTCATCAAAACCCCGGCGGTTAAAGAGACCGGTCAGGGGATCCTGGATGGATTCCTCCATCAGCTGCCGGGCCTCTTCCTTCAGCTTTTCAGCCTGCCCGTGGAGTTTTCTCCAGCGAAGTACCATATGGATGAGACATCCTGCCAGAAGAAGGATGAAAGCCATAAGCACATAGAAAGGCGTCGTCACCCAGCCGTCTTTGGGAACTGCCTTGAGCACAAATTGATGACCGAAACATTCATCCACAAGGATCAGCGGATAGGAAAGGGGTTGATCCGTATTGGAAGTGATGACCGTTTCCGCCTCATCACCGGGCCCTTTCTGGGTGAGCACATAGAAATATCCTTCCTCGTCGAGCCTCCCGAATTCTTCCTCCCGAAGAAGGGGCTCTACGCTGATTTCAATAACGGAATAGCCAATCAGTTTATGGTTATCCCTGCTGTAGACAGGATGATAGAAAGAGGTCCCGAAGTCTTTGTCCGGCAGGGAAAAAGGGCCCACCATGACTGCCTCATTCTGCCCAGATTCCAATGCCGGCGGGACATAGGTATTTCTTAAGGAGAATTCATTCAATGGAGTCTCCGGATAAGCTCTCGTGGCCTTTCCATCAATGGAAAGGCGAATCTGGCGAATCACCGGATTCAATTCCTGCATCTGTGCCGCCCAGAGCTCAAAATGCGGCAGATTCCCATCAGCCTCCGAAGCCACCTGGGAAAGAGTCCCCGCCGTCTTCGCCCCCTGCTTCATCTCCCAGGTCACGTCAGACAGATGCACCTGCGCGATATCCCGCGCATGGTCCCGGGTATACAAAACCATTCCCAGCACAATCCCGATACACACGATCAGCAAAAGCAGCACCGAACCAAAGAGGAAAGACAGATTCCTGAAATCCGCCCTGCTCACTTTTCCGTCATTCATCATCTGCCATTCCCCCTATCTAAAGTAATTATAATATATCATAATAAATTCAAATGACAAAATCATGAAAAAATTTCGTCAAAGAATCCTAAAGATTAGACCCCGCCTGTGTACAGTCCCATAAAAAAATCATCGGCGGAGAGCGCCGACACCTCCCCGTACCAGGAAATCCCGGAATGGACCATATCGGGTCGTGCCGTGGTAAGGCTGAATCCCGAATACCGTATGAGTCTCATTCCATCGGCGCAGAATGTAAATCATCGAAACGTGCTTTCCACTCCGCCTGTGCACATTCCCCATAAAAATTCGTAGGCGCATCAGCGCCGACACCTTCCCGAACCCCGCACCCCGCGCCCCGAAATTTCGGAATAGACTATACCGGAGCTCGCCGAGGTGAGGCTGACTCACGAATACCGTATGTGACTCAGTCCACCGGCGCAGAATGTAAATCATCGAAACGTGCTTTTCACCCTCGCCTGTGCAAATTCCCTATAAAAAAATTCGTCGGCGCATCAGTGCCGACACCTTCACGAACCACGCACCCCGCACCCCGAAATCCCGGAATGGACTATATCGGGTCGTGCCGTAGTGAGGCTAACTCCCGAATACCGTATGTTTCTGAATCCGCAGTAACTGCTTATTCTGCACGTCAAAGTGATTTTCACCCCGCCTGCGCACATTTCCCATAAAAAATTCGTCGGCGCATCAGCGCCGACACCTTCCCGCACCCCGCACCCCGCACCCCGAAATCTCGAGAAAGTCTATACCGGGCCGTGCCGTGGTGAGGCTAAGACCCGAATACCGTATGTTTCTCAATCCCAGGTAACTACTAAACCCACACTATCCATCAGCATGCCATTTGTAGCACAAAAAAAGCATCTCTAACGAGATGCTTTTTCTAATCAGCAGCTTCCTATC
>DKQZ01000086.1 GCA_002471975.1 Dialister sp. UBA7295
CGCACCCCGCACCCCGATTCAAAAGTCATCATAACAAAAGTTTCTATTTCCAAAGAAAGCCCCACCCAAAATGATTTATCTTTTCGAAACAGAAAATTTACTGTAAAAAATAGACCTCACGGTTTAAAATGATATTATAATGGACTTTAAAGAAAGGAGGCGCCCATGGATCAGGATTTCTATCTGAAAAGTATGGGAAATACCGCGTCCCAGCGGGCCTTCTTTTCTTACATGGCCCAGCCCCAGGGGAGTTATTCTCTCCACATGATTTTCCGACAGTTCCTGAAGCAGCGGCGCATCGTCATGCATCCCAGGGAACAGGCTCACTGGAAGACGTTTCTGGCGGACTATGTCCTATTCCGCCTTTACGTCGCCCGGCATGTGCTGAAAGGCTATGCCGGCGATTATGCGCCCCTTCTCCATCTGTACCGGGGTTTTGATGAAGTGGATGAGAATTTCCCGGACCTCCTCATAAAGGAAGCGGATCCCGGCCGGGGCGTGGGCGATATTTCCCTCCTGCCGGACAATCCGGAGACGGAATATTCCCTGGAAAAAATCAGGGCCCTTCAGGAGAAATTCACTTACATGGCGGACCGGGCAGAACAGAAATCGTCCGATTCCGAGGAGGCTTTACAGACTTTCATCACCGAAGGCGTTTCCTACCTGGCCCAGAAGGATAAAGTGCCTCTCTATACCCCTATTTTCTGGTTCTTTGCCAAAGAGACCCTTTACTATGCCCGGTATCTGGACGTCTTTTACAAAGGTCTCATCCCCGCCGAGCATTACGAAACCGTCCATGCCCGCCCGGTCCCTATAGAGAATGAAGAAGACGAATACGACGAAGATCCCTTCTTCAAAAGTTTCCGTCTCCCCGCCATGATTTTCCTCTTCCTGGCAGGACTGATCTGTGTGGTACTGGCGAAAGGATGAAACGGCAGACTGCCATGAGGAAATAGGGAATTCGTATAACCGGGATTTGAAATAATCAGTTCTCAGTGAATGTGGGCGCCCTCTCGGGCGCTTTTTTTATGAAAGGCCCAATACAATGAAAAAGCTGTTGTAGACTCAAACAAAAATACAAAAGGGCGGCGCCTTTTACTGTTGTGCCGCCACCTTCCCGATACTCCCGATACTCCCGAGACCCCCGACAACCCCGTAACAAAAGTCTTATTTCTTACAGTTACCCCTTTCGGAAAAAATTCTTTCTAAAGCATTCCTGCACGGACCACGGAACACGGGCCACGGAAAACGATAGAAAAAGAAAAGAACCGACTGTTTGCACAATCGGTTCTTTTTATTTCAACAATCAGAATACATCTTTAATGACAATGGTCTGTTCACGGCTCGGGCCCACGGATACGATGCCAATCGGCACGCCGATGAGTTTGGAAATATTTTCCAGATATTCCTTGCAGAGGGCCGGAAGGTCATCGTACTTGCGGATGCCGGAAATCTTCTGTTTCCAGCCTTTGAAAGTCTTGTAAACCGGGGTAATCTCTTCCAGGAACTTCAGGTCAGCCGGGTATTCTTCCACTTCTTTGCCTTCGTATTCATAGCCTACGCAGACTTTGATTTCATCCATGTCGTCCAGGATATCCAGTCTCGTGATGGCAAGGTAGTCGAAGGAATTCAGTTCTGCCGCATAGCGGACAGCTCTCGTATCCAGCCAGCCGATACGGCGCGGTCTGCCGGTGACGGTGCCGAATTCATGAGCCGTATTTCTAAGATAATCGCCGGTTTCATCCAGGAGTTCCGTCGGGAACGGGCCCTGGCCTACACGAGTGGAGTACGCTTTTACGACGCCGAAGATATTCTGCATCATATGCGGTCCGATGCCTGCGCCAATGCAGGCACCGCCGGCAGTCGGATGAGAAGAGGTAACGAATGGATAGGTCCCGTTATCGCAGTCCAGCATGGAAGCCTGGGCGCCTTCAAAGAGGACGTTCTTGCCGGCTTTCACAAGCTGCTGAACAGTGTAGTTCGTATCCTTCACATAGGGGCGGAGCTTTTCCGCATAGCCCAGATAGTCGTTCAGCATGGTTTCATAGTCGAAACCTTCCACGCCGTAGAATTTTTCCAGGAGCAGATTCTTTGCTTCCACATTGTATTTCAGTTTTTCTGCAAACGTCTCTTTGTCCATGAGATCGCACATGCGGATACCGATACGGTTGATCTTATCTGCATAGCAGGGTCCGATGCCGTTCTTTGTGGTCCCGATCTTGCGGCTCCCTTTTCTGGCTTCTTCTGCCTCATCGATACGGATATGGTATGGGAATACCACCTGGGCGCGGGTGGAAATCTGGAGATGTCTGGCATCGATGCCCTGATCTTCCAGCCGTTTCATTTCTTCGAGAAGACTCTTCGGGTCCACGACTACGCCGGTCCCGATAATGCAGATGGTGCCGGGATACATAATGCCCGAGGGCATCAGGCGAAGCGGATATGCCTTGCCTCCCGTAACGACTGTATGACCTGCGTTATTGCCGCCCTGGGAACGAACGACTACATCTGCCTTCGCTGCAAGATAATCGACAATCTTGCCCTTGCCTTCATCGCCCCACTGGGCACCAATAACCATTGCTGTTGCCATGATTCATTCTTCCTTCCTTATTGGGAATCAATCGAAATTTCAATGTACCAGTAAAAATGCACATTTACAGTTTTATTATAGCATATCTGAGAAGGCATGACAGAAGATAGCCGAGATAAAACAGGATAATGAGAAATTTTTGCATCGAAAGGACTTGAGAATTTTGAGAAATACAATGTTCTGAGTCAGCTGCGGTTTTCGGGTCTTAGCCTCACCTCGGCACGCCCCGATTGAGTCCATTTCGAAATTTCGGGGTGCGGGGTTCGGGGTGCGGGAAGGTGGCGGCCCTGATGGGCCGCAAATTATATATGGGGATGTGCACAGGCGAGGTGAAGGCTCATTAGCACAAATTGGGAGCCAAAGGCCGTGCGCGGAGCGCACTACATAAATTGGTTTCCG
>DKQZ01000102.1:0-2413 GCA_002471975.1 Dialister sp. UBA7295
TCAATCATAGGGTGCTTACTTTACGTCCGCCACCTTCCCTAATCCCCAAGCCCTAATCCCCAATTCCTCCTGCCCTGATAAGGCCAAACCAATCGGAAACCAAAGGCCCCATATAAACTTGCGGCCAAAGGCCGCCACCTTCCCGCACCCCGCGCCCCGCATCCCGCACCCCGATAAACTGCACATTGAAGTTACTGGTTATCATGCCATTTGAGGATCGTCCCCATACAAACTCGTGCCGCATCAGCGGCACACCTTCACGAACCACGAATCACGATTCACGAACCACGATTCTGATAAATGAGACAAGTTTCAAAATGACAAAAAAGAACTATCGCCCATCCTTGCAACCCCCATTAAATCATGATATATTAAACATATTATTGACCACAGGAGGAAGCCATGTCATTCGAAAAAGTGAAAGCATATTTTGACACTTTCGGTATGGGCGATCGATGCATCGACCTGAAAGATTCTTCAGCTACCGTAACCCTGGCAGCCCGGGCGCTGGGCACGGAAGAAGCCCGGATTGCAAAGACCATGTCTTTCCTCATCGATGACAAACCCCTCATTATCGTGGTAGCCGGAGATGCACGGATTGACAATCATAAGTACAAGGAAACCTTCCACAAAAAGGCAAAGATGATTCCGGGCGCAGACTGCGAGAAATACATCGGACACCGTCCCGGCGGCGTATGTCCTTTCTGCCTGCCCGAAGGGACCCCGGTCTATCTGGACGTATCTTTGAAACGGTTCGATATCGTCTATCCTGCAGCCGGCACGGATCACAGTGCCGTCAGACTTCATGTAGAGGAACTGGCAAAATACGCAAAGTCCCTGGGCTGGGTAGACGTCTGCAAAAACTGGCAGAGCGAAGAATAATAGTATTTCCACGGAGACAAAGAATGATCGTTGAACAGTTTGGCGTAGAAGACTGGATGGACCGGTTCGAAGAAAACGCGACCTACAATATTACCGATACCTGTGCGAAACCCCTCTCCCTCCAGGAACTTTTCGACCTGGCCGGGGCCGATCGGAATGGTTTCATGGAAGAATTCTTCCAAAGAGAGCAGAGCTACGGCACCATTTTCGGCAGCCCTGCAGTAAAGGAAGAAATCGCGAAGCTCTATGACCATATTTCCCCGGAGCACATCCTTACCGAACACGGCGCCACCGGTGGAAATCAGCATATTTTCTTCTCCCTCATCCGTCCCGGAGACCGGGTGGTGGCTTTCACGCCAAGCTACCAGCAATTCTACTCCGCTCCCCGGTCCCTGGGGGCCCAGGTCACCGTGCTCCATCTCAAAAAAGAAAATGGTTACATGCCGGACCTGGACGAACTCCGTGCCGCCTGTGCCCATGGAGTCCGCATGATTGCCCTGAACAATCCGAATAACCCCACGGGCTCCCTCATTCCCGAAAGCCTGATGAAGGAAATCGTGGAAATAGCCAGAGCTTCCGATGCCTACCTTCTCTGCGACGAAGTGTATGCCGGCGTTTCCCAGGAAGATGGGGATACCTGCCCCTCCGTGGCCGACCTTTATGAAAAAGGCATTGCCACCGGCTCCATGTCCAAAGCCTTTTCTCTCGCCGGCCTCCGTCTTGGTTGGCTCGCAACGAGAGACAGAATGGCCATGGCCCAGTTCAAACGGGTGAGAGACTACGATCTCGTCTCCTGCGGACTTTTCGATGAAGCCATCGCCACCCTTGCCCTGCAGCATAAAGAAAAAATCCTCAAACGAAACCAGGCAATCGTCCGCCACAACCTGCCCATTCTGGAAGAATGGGTGAAAAACGAATCCCACGTATCCTTCGTGAAACCAAAAGCAGGCACCATGGCCCTCGTTTACTACGATATGGACATTCCCTCCCGCCTTTTCTGCCAGCGGATGTACTATGAAACAGGGGCCTTCAACGTCCCCGGAGACTGTTTCGACGAACCCCGCTCCATGCGTGTCGGCTATGCCCACGATCCGGAAATCCTGAAAAAAGGACTTTCTGCGGTCAGCGAATTCTTCAAGATCCTGGAAAAAGAAGGAGTGGGAGTGGTGAGCCGTTAGCTGTTAGCCGTTAGTCGTTAGCTGTTAGCTGTTGTTTGTTAGCAGTTAATTACCAGTTTTCAGTTCTCAGAATGAATACCATAGAAAGACCCGCTTCAGAAATGAAGCGGGCTTTTTAATAGGAAAATTGTCTGATTGATTACCCAATACGGGCTTTTCACCCCTGCCTGAGCAAAATCCCCATAAAAAAATGTGCCGCATCAGCGGCACACCTTCCTGCACCCCGCGCCCCGAAATCCCGCTATTGACGCAAGCGGGGCTCGCCGAGGTTTGCTGACTCCCGAAAACCGTATGTGACTCAAACCAAAGTATCTGCCAGATGACTCACACCTTCATTTTCCTCTTGTACCTGT
>DKQZ01000102.1:2544-2738 GCA_002471975.1 Dialister sp. UBA7295
CCCGCATCCCGCACCCCGAAATCTCGAAAATGGCAAGACCGTGGCATGTCGTGGTTTGCTAATTCCCGAATACCGTATGTGACTCTACCCGCAGTAACTGCCAAAAGACTCATACCTTCAAGATTCATTTTCCTCTTGTACCTGCAGTACGACCCACCCGCCTTCACTGCGCTCAGGCACCCTCCCAAGCCTGG
>DKQZ01000079.1:0-19518 GCA_002471975.1 Dialister sp. UBA7295
ACCGTAACTGACACAGACCACAGTAACTGCCAATTGTCTCCATCCCAATCTATACTCCGCGGCCCATCAGGGCCGCCACCTTCCCGCACCCCGCGCCCCGCTCCCCGAAATCTCGAAAATGTCTCCTCTGAGGCGTGCCGCAGTGAGGCTAAGACCCGAAAACCGTAACTGACACAGACCACAGTAACTGCCAATTGTCTCTACCAACACCCCTTTACTTTTTCGAAAATATGCGATATACTAACTTAAGTCACACTTATGGCGGTGTAGCCAAGCGCCAAGGCGTGGGCCCCGCAAGGCCCTTATCCCCGTGTTCAACTCCGGGCACCGCCTCCATAAAAATAACGCTTTGAGGAATCCTCAAAGCGTTTTCCTTTTGCCCGGATTATGTAAGTAAAAAACTTGAAATACATTCAGGACGGAATACCGGATTTTAAAGTTATCAGTTACCAGTTATCAGTTCGCAGTGAAGGTGGCGCCTTGGGGCGCAATATATCAATTCAGTCATAATGAATACATATAAAAAAAGGCCCGCCATCCAATCTGATGCGGGCCCACCTTCTCTGAGAACTTTGAACTGATAACTTTCCACATACAGTTATCCACTTAATCTGAATATAAAGAATAACTGAAATTCAAGCGGAATACCGGATATTGAAAGTTATCAGTTCTCAGTTCTCAGTCATCAGTGAAGGTGACGCCCTTCGGGCGTATTTTATATGAATATCTCCATAGGGAACACATATATAAAAAAGGGCCCGCCATCTAAACAGATGCGGGCCACCTTTACTGAGAACTATGAACTGATAACTGATAACTTTTTCACCTGAAGTTTTCCACTTATGTGAAACTCAGCCCTCCAGGACACCAGCGATCAGTCTTTCGGCACCGGCCCGTACTTGTTCTTCTTCGCCTCTCCCGGGAAGAAAGCAAGGACTACGATGGCGATGAAGAAGATCACGGCTACCGTACGGGTGGCATTGAGCTGGCTGCCCAGGAAATTTCCGCCCAGCTGGTTGATGGCCAGAAGGATGAGGAAGAAAATCCAGTAATACCAGTGGGATTTCCCGATATCCGAAAGTCGTCTCATGCCCAGGCTGATGAGGGAAATAAAGCAGAGGGTCCCCAGGATGAGGAATCCCACAATGAAGGGATTGGCTTCGCCGATGAAAAGCTCCGGACGAAGGACGGTGATTACGAAAAGAATGACCGAAGGGATGAGCATGCCAGGCATTC
Source organism: Dialister sp. UBA7295 (assembly GCA_002471975.1). Taxonomy (GTDB): domain Bacteria; phylum Bacillota; class Negativicutes; order Veillonellales; family Dialisteraceae; genus Dialister. The sequence goes on from DKQZ01000079.1 coordinate 1,237, forward strand.
TCTTGATGTAGGTTTTCCGGCTCATCCGTCCCACAGGGTCAAACCAGGTCTTGATGATCTTGTGACTGATGCCCTTCTTTTCTTCTGCTTCCCGTTCTTCGATGGCTGCATTGTTGGAAAGGGCTTTGGCATCCTCACTGTCCATGAGGGCAATGGTCACCACATTTTCCCCTTTCTGGGGCTTCGTGATGAAAATGGAAGTCACCGTATCCGCAAAAATCGTCATGCCTGCCGCGTCCTGAGGCTCTCCCTCACTCTTTGCTACAGTCTTGATAAAATCTTCTCTGTCTTTAACGGGCAGTTCCATGTAAATGGCGGCAGTCTTTTTATTTCTGACGCACACACCCACGATGGCGACTTCCGTGCCGTAGAAATCAAATTTCTCCTCTCCTTCGGAAAGGGAATAGAATTCCACATGTCTGTCTTCGTCTTCGCTTTCCCTGGTAGCGGTGTAATTATGGGAAATCTGGCGCAGCGTTTCGCCCAGACGAAGCGATCCTGCCTTTCTGGGCTTTCTCTGCTTCCTGCCAGTGGCGGCTTTCCCTGCGTTTTCTGTAATATCCGGTATTTCAAAATCCATGGCCATATTCATATACTCCTTTTCAGGGTCGTCCCTGTTCTTAATCATTCTATTGTATCATGGACAGGCCCGGGAAGGAAATATATTTCATGGTTATGCCCTTTTTTCGTTCAGTCTGGCCGATTGATGGACATGATGATGGGTATCGGCCGTATTTCCTCTCGGTTTGAATACAAGAAGCATGATAGAGCCCGCCACGATCATAAGCCCTCCGATCCAGGACCATACCGTCAGCACTTCATCCCAGAAAATCCACCCGAAAAGGGCATGAAATAATATTTCACTGTACATGAGGAACGATACGACCACCGAATTCACATGCTGGAAAGCCCAGGTCATAAACATCTGGGCCGACAGGGCAAAGAGGCCCAGGCCCGCTGCCCAGAGCCATTCCGGGCCGGAAGGCATGGCAAAGGCTTCTTTCTGCATCATGGTAATCCCTACAATGAGGCTGAAAATCTGGAAATAAAAGACGATTTCCGTATTCGATTTGAACCCTTTCTCCGCCAGCCGGCTGATCACGATGTAGGCGGCGGCAGAGAAAAATCCTCCTCCTATGCCATAGAGGGCATATAAATTGAAGGAAGAATAATTCCAGATCTGCACCACCACCAGAGTCCCCAGGGCAATGGCCAAAAGACCGGGTATGGCTTCTTTCGGCAATTTGTCGTGAAGGAAGATGGGCGAGAGGATGCACATAAAGAAAGCCGCCAGCTGAGACAGAATCTGCGCATCCCCCAGGGTCAGCCCTTCGATGGAAACGAAATAAAAGAAAAGCGCAATGCTCCCGAAAAGACCCCGGAGCGACAGCATGAACCGGTGCTTTCCGGTATAGAATTTCTCTCCGCTCTGCCAGGTCAGGACAGGAATAAAGAGGATACCGAAAAGCCCGCGGAAGAAAGTCATTTCCCCCGAAGGCATGGGTTCCAGAAGACGGGCGCAGCCGCTCATGAAAGCAAAGGAAAGGGCCGCCGCCAGGGTACTGATGATACCCAGGGCGATACTGCTCCTTTTTCTCTTCTGGGACTTGATGGCCATCCTGAAACGGGCCAGCGGATTATAGGCAATTTTCGTCTGATACGAATGAAAGTCTCCTTAAATGCACATTTTTTATTATTTTATTTTATGATTTTTAAAATAATAAACCAATGTTCAGTTCAGGCCATTCATCCGATACCGTATAAAATTTAAAAACTGACTTTTTTCAAAAGAGGATGTACAAAATAGAGATCAATATTTTAAAACTTCAGGAAAAATAGTTATCAGTTATCAGTTGCGGTGGCCGCCTTTTTATAGGAGAGCCGGCCCTTTTATGTAGGGATTTAAACATTTCAATGAGAGCCGCATAAAAAATGGCCCGCTACCCAATATAGTGCGGGCCTCCTCCACTGATAACTATGAACTGAGTACTGATCACTTTTTTAATTTCTGGCATTTCAACCTGGTGTAATATTTTATATTCCCCTATTTCCTTCCCGAAGGCTTCAGCAGAAGCAGCAGCATGGATCCCGCCACAATGAAACCCCCGCCAATCCATGACCAGAGAGTCATCACCTCATCCCAGAAAACCCATCCCATGAGGATATGGAATAAAATCTGGCTGAACATGATGAAAGACACAATAATGGAATGAATATGCTGGAAAGCCCAGGTCATCAGCATCTGCGCAATGAGAGCAGTAAACCCGATGGCGATGGCCCAGAACCACTGCATGTCATGGGGCATGAGGAAATCTTCCTTCACCATAAGGAGAAGACCGGTAATGAGACTCCAGAGCTGGAAATAAAAGACGATCTCCGTATCCGACCGGAATCCCCGCTCCCCCAGCATACCGATGGTCAAATAGGCCCCCGCACAGGCAAGGCCGCCCAGGGCCCCGTACAGGGCATACAGATTAAAACCTGAAAAATTCCATACCTGCATCACCGTCATAGCCCCCAGGGCAATGAGGAGAAGAGCCGGAATGACCTGACGGGGCATTTTCTCCTTCAGAAATAAAGGAGCCAGGATACACATGAAAAAAGCAGAAAGCTGCCCCAGAATCTGCCCGTCTCCCAGAGTCAGGCCCTCAATGGAAAGGAAATACAGGTACAGCGCAATAGACCCGAAAACCCCGCGCAGCGTCAGGAGCCCCACATGGGTGCCCGAGAAAATCCTCTGCCCGTTCTGATGAGCGATGAGAGGAATGAAAAGCAGCCCAAAAAAGCCCCGGAAAAAAGTCAGCTCCCCCGAAGGCATGGGTGAGAGCATCCGCGCGCACCCGCTCATGGCCGTAAAGAAAAGGGAACAGAGAAACGTCGCAAGAATCCCGGCGGTCAAAGTATTTCTTCCTTTCATGCCCATGCTCACCTTCTTTCGTATGTACCTATTGTAGTAGGCGGAACATCTTTTGACAATGGGGAAATCCTGTGCTCCCTTTCCCGGAATGAAACTAAGGAAATCGCATAGCAGAAATGCTGACAGCTTTGGGAGCTTCCCCAAAGACGGCGAGGGACAGAGTCATGAAATCCTGATAACCGTAAACATCTGATTGTCAGCCTTCTCCCGCAAGATATGGAAATCATAACATCCCTATCATCCAAGCCTTCCTGCCGTCTGGATACTGCTGAAAAAGTGAAATGACTAAAGATCTTCTTAAATCCGGATATTTAATGAATTTCTAATGATACAAAATGGAATTTTTTCTACTATATGTATAGAAGGCAAAACGAACGAGGCCTCGGGCCGAGCTCCATCCGATCCGCCAGGCGCCCAGAAATTTAAAGCGGATCCGGAGCAAAGCCCACGTGTTCCTGATGCCTTCCATCCTCGAGGAAAATCAGGTTTTATAGTTTTTTACATCGAAATAAACTCCCGAATCCGAAACGATTCAGCAGCGGCAGCCTCAAGGCGTACCTGATTACGAAAAGGTATCCCACCTGGGGACTTCCTGCTGCCGATTGACAGGTAAGGCCTAAAGCTCCGGTGAGCGATGGATTCATCGCTCCGGAAGTTTATTCTGCTGTCCTGAAAGCCCTTTGCCCCGCGGCGAAGGGCTTTTCGCTTTCATAATCATCCCCTGTGATAACAGTTCGATTTCAGAACTCCTGAAGGACATACTGTTTCACCCCTCCCACCGCCTCGGAAAGCAGCGGCAGGCGCAAGGTGGGTTTCACTTTCGTCACAAGGCCCACATGAGACTGACTGATGTAACAATCTAAGGACAAAATAGGAAATCGGTCCGCATCCCTATTTCCCATCTGATTTTTCGCACAAAAAAACTGTGACCGGAGTGGTCACAGTTTTTTTATTTCTTTATCAGTCAACCAGAGCGATAATAACCTGCGGTGCATTATCGCCGAGACGGCCTTCAAGTTTAGCGATGGTGGTGTAACCGCCATTGCGTTCAGTGTATTTCTTTGCGATTTCGTCGAACAGTTTCTTTGTAACAGCTTTATCCATGATGAAAGCTTCAGCCTGACGGCGGGCATGGAGATCGCCTCTCTTGGCGAGGGTGATCATCTTGTCAGCTACGCGGCGGAGTTCCTTGGCTTTGGATTCAGTGGTGGTAATCTTGCCATACTGGAAAAGGGAAGTTACGAGACTGCGCAGCAGTGCCTTGCGGGCGCCGCTGATTCTTCTCAATCTACTACGAGCCATTTCTTTCCTCCTATAAAATCAATCCCTGGGATCTTTGAGATGAAGTCCTAAGCCCCTGAAGTTAGCCAGTTTCTCTTTGATTTCATCTACAGATTTCTTACCAAGGTTGCGTACACGGGTCAATTCATCTTCTGTCTTGTCCATCAGTTCGCCGATCGTATTGATCTCAGCTCTCTTCAGGCAGTTAAATGCGCGGACAGAAAGTTCAAGGTCATCGATGAGGAGATTCCGGATGGCGTCTTCATCGACTTTGTCTTTCTGGGGCTGCGGAGCCGGTTCTGCTTCTTCACCTTCCACCGGTTCGCTGCCAGGCTGGCTGATGCCGATTTTCTTGAAGTTTTCAAAGCAGGAAATGAGGATGTTTGCTGCCGTTGCGACTGCATCATCCGCATTGACGGATCCGTCAGTATCCAGTTCAAGGGTCAGTTTATCAAAATCCATTTCGTTTCCGACACGGGTATCGCTGACTGTATAATTGCATTTAACAACAGGAGAATAAATGGAGTCGATCGGGATGACGCCAATCACGTCGTCTTCCCTCTTGTTCTTTGTAAAAGGTACATAGCCATGTCCACGGTTGATGGTCATTTCCATGCCCAGGTGAGCATTGGAATCCAGTGTGCAGATGGCCAGTTCTTTATTGAGAACATCTATTTCTGCCGGTAACTGCATATCACCGGCACGGAAAATACCTTCTTTAGTGATATCGATTCTGACCTGAATCGGGAAAACCGCTTCGTCGTGGGCGATGAAGCGAATCTTCTTCAGATTCAGGATCATATCTGTTACATCTTCTCTGACGCCGTCAATAGTGGAAAATTCATGAAGCACGCCGTCGATTTTGATAGACGTAATAGCCACACCGTCTAAAGATGAAAGCAACACGCGTCTCAAACTGTTTCCCAGTGTGATTCCGTAGCCTCTTTCGAGGGGTTCGCATTCAAACTTGCCATGACGTTTATCATCGCTGAGTTCCACAGTCTTAATAGTGAAGCTTGTATTTTCGATCATCCGAAAGTCCTCCTTCTGCGCCTTGCGGCGCCAATATAGTACAGAATGGTATACGGGTCAAAGGGGAATCCCCCTATACCTATTATACTCTTCTGCGTTTCGGAGGACGGCAGCCGTTATGAGGAATCGGGGTGACGTCCTTAATGCTGCTGACTTCAATGCCTGCTGCCTGCAGTGCACGAATTGCTGCTTCACGGCCAGCGCCCGGTCCTTTGACGAATACGTCAGCGGAACGCATGCCCTGATCGATAGCAACTTTAGCTGCCTGTTCAGCAGCCATCTGTGCTGCAAATGGGGTGCTCTTTCTGGAGCCTTTGAATCCGAGTCCGCCGGCAGATGCCCAGGCGATGGTGTTGCCGTTGGAGTCAGTAATCGTTACAATCGTGTTGTTGAAAGTAGAACGAATATGAGCTGCACCGGATTCTACATGTTTTCTTTCTTTTCTCTTAACTTTAGCTTTTACCGTAGCCATTTTATCCTATCCCTCCTTCAACATTACTTCTTGGTTGCAGTCTTTTTGCCTGCAATGGTCTTCTTCGGTCCTTTACGGGTACGAGCGTTGGTCTTTGTTCTCTGACCACGTACCGGCAGTCCTTCACGATGACGTCTGCCTCTATAGGAGCCGATTTCTACCAGCCGTTTAATGTTGAGGGATTCTTCTCTACGGAGATCGCCTTCGGTCTTGTAGTCAGCGAGAGCGTTGCGGATCTTTGCAACGTCGTCTTCTGTAAGGTCTCTTACACGAACGTCAGGATTGATTCCTGTTTTGCTTAAAATTTCTTTGGAAAGAGTGGGGCCAATTCCATAAATATAAGTTAAGCCGATCTCAACGCGCTTATCTCTTGGTAAGTCTACACCAGCTATACGTGCCATCTACTCTTTAACCTCCTTTTAAATTAACCTTGTCTCTGCTTATGTTTCGGATTTTCACAAATGACCATTACACGGCCTTTGCGTTTGATGATCTTGCATTTGTCGCACATCTTTTTAACGGACGGTCTGACCTTCATCTTGGTTCCTCCTTACTTACTTGTAACGATAGGTAATCCTGCCGTGCTCCAGATCGTAGGGGGTCAGTTCTACGGTTACTTTATCCCCGGGCAGTATACGGATGAAGTTCATCCTCATTTTGCCGGAAATTGTAGCCAGTACGATATGGCCTCCGTTTTCCAGTTTTACACGGAACATGGCGTTTGGAAGTTTTTCTGTAACTTTGCCTTCCACTTCAATAACGTCTGCCTTGCTCATGAGAGCCTCCTTTGGCTTATCATATACTGTCCGCCGGGAATCAGTTTCGCAGCGTCAGAATTCTCGGACCATCTTTTGTTATGGCAATGGTGTGTTCGATGTGGGCGGAGGGTTTTCCGTCAACAGTGACTACACCCCAGCCATCACGAAGAGTGATGATATCGGGACTTCCCATGGTAATCATCGGTTCGATGCAGATAACCATGCCTTCTTCAAGGCGGGGTCCATGACCTGGCGTTCCGTAGTTCGGAATCTCCGGATCTTCATGCATGTCGGTACCAATCCCGTGGCCTACGTATTCGCGAAGCACCCCATAGCCGTAAGGCTTGACATAGCTTTCCACCGCATGGCCGATATCGCCCACATGATTTCCCACTACTGCCTGTTTGATGCCCGCAAAAAGGGCACCTTCCGTAGCCTTGATGAGCTGAAGGTTCTTCTTGTTCGTGTGACCTACAGGAACGGTGATACAGGAGTCACCCATGTAACCATTTAATTCTACCACAAGATCGATAGAAATGATATCACCTTTTTTTAAAATTTTTTTCGCTGAAGGAATTCCATGGACCACCGTGTCATTGACGGAAGCGCAGATGGATCCGGTGAAGCCTTCGAATCCTTTTTCCGCGGGGATTCCACCCCGGTCCCTGATGAATTTTTCAGCCATCTGGTCCAGGTCGAGTGTGCTCATACCCGGCTTTACGGCTTTTTCCAGCATAGAGAGAGTATCCGCAGTCAGACGGCTGGCTGCGGCGATTTTCTCTATTTCTTCCGGTGTTTTGATGATGATCATTTGGAAGCCTTCTTCAAAGCTGCCACGATATCTTCATACACCTTGTCCATGGACTGGTCTCCGTCGATTTCATAGTAACGGCCGCTGACTTTATAGTAGTCAATCAGGGGTTTTGTGGAAGTTTCATAAACATCCAGTCTCTGGCCGATTGTCTTCTCATTGTCATCAGCGCGCTGATACAGTTCTCCTCCGCAGTTATCGCAGATCCCTGCCTGCTTCGGCGGACGGAATTCTTTATGGAAGGAAGCTCCGCATTTCCGGCAGACAAGTCTGCCGGAAACTCTCTTCACGATGTCATCCCTGTTGGCTTTGATGCCGATGACAGCGGTGAGATGAATGCCGAGTTCATGGAGGATGGCATCAAGAGCAGAGGCCTGGGCGGTGGTGCGGGGGAATCCGTCGAGGATCCATCCTTTTTTGCAGTCGTCCTGGGCCAGTCTTTCTTTTACGATGCCCACAGTTACACTATCCGGAACAAGGGCTCCCTTGTCCATATAGCTTTTAGCTTCCTTGCCGAGAGCAGTTCCTGATTTCACTGCGGCACGGAACATGTCGCCAGTGGCAATCTGGGGGATGCCGTAATCACGAATGAGTCTTTCTGCCTGAGTGCCTTTGCCGGCGCCTGGAGGTCCCATCAATAAGATATACATATCCCTTACTCCTTTTTTATAAAAAGCTTATTTGATAAAGCCCTGATAGTTTCTTGTAACCATATAGGACTGGGCCTGTCTCATGGTGTCCAGCGCAACGCCGACGATAATGAGGAGAGATGTACCACCGAAGTACACGCCCTGGATGCCGGTGATATTTCCGATGAAGTTCGGAAGGATTGCGATGAATGCCAGGAATACGGCGCCGGTCAGTGTGATTCTGGAGAGTACCTTATCTACGTACATCATGGTCGGCTGCCCCGGACGGATGCCGGGAATGAATCCGCCGTATTTCTTCATGTTATCTGCCAGATCTTTGATGTTGACGGAGATAGCTGTGTAGAAATAGGTGAAGATGAAGATCAGGATGCCATAGCAGATGGTATTCGGCCAGGTGCCCCATCCAAAGAATGAACCGACGGACTGTACCCAGCTCACATGGATGAACTGTGCCAGTGTAATCGGCAGCATGAGGATGGAGGATGCGAAAATGATGGGGATAACGCCGGCCTGATTCACTTTGAGCGGCAGGTAGGTGGAATGTCCGCCATACATTCTGCGTCCGATCACGCGTTTAGCGTACTGAATCGGAACTCTTCTCTGTCCTTCGTTGATTTCGATAACCAGAAGAATCATGGCCAGGGCAATCACGAGGAAAAGGAGAAGCTGGAAGGGAGAAATGGTGCCGACTTTCAGATAATCATATACAGTGGTCAGGGCCTGCGGGAAGCGGGATACGATACCACAGAAGATGATCAGGGAAATACCGTTGCCGATACCATGTTCCGTAATTTTATCGCCAATCCACATGAGCAGGCAGGTGCCGGCGCAGAGGACTACGATAACGAAGATGAAATACAGCCAGCTGTTATCAACCAGGGCATTATTAATGCGGAGCGCATAGGTCATGCCGAAGGCCTGGACAGCTGCCAGGAAAACCGTGAAATATCTGGTGACTTTCTGGATTCTCTTGTATCCTTCGGCACCGTCTTTTCTCCATTCTTCCAGGGTGGGGATGACGGCGGTCAGGAGCTGCATAATAATGGATGAGTTGATGTACGGGGTGATACTCATGGCAAAAATGGAGAATTTGCTGAGTGCGCCGCCGGCGAAGAGGTCGAGAAAACCGAAAAGGTTTCCCTGGGTGAAAAGACTTTCGATGACAGAGGAGTCAACCCCCGGCACGGGGATGTGTACCCCGAGACGGAAGATGACGAACATCAGGAAAGTGAAGAGGATGCGGTCTTTGAGTTCTTTATTTGCAAAAAGATTTGACAAAGTAGATCCCATATTACAGCACCTCTACTTTTCCACCTGCTGCTTCGATTTTCTGCTGAGCGGTCTTGGTGAAGCCCTGGGCTCTAACAGTCAGAGCCTTTTTCAGTTCACCTTTTCCCAGTACACGTACACCATCGAGAACGTTCTTCAGAACGCCTGCTTCAACGAGAGCAGCCGGATCAACGACAGCATTATCGTCGAAACGGTTCAGATCTTCTACATTGACTACAGCGTATTCTTTAGCAAGTACATTTTTAAAGCCGCGCTTCGGGAGACGACGGTACAGTGGCATCTGGCCGCCTTCGAATCCCGGACGGGTGCCGCCGCCGGTTCTTGCGTTCTGACCTTTGGCACCGCGGGTAGCCTGTTTGCCCATGCCGCTTCCCAGGCCTCTGCCTACGCGACGGCGAGCTCTTGTGGAACCTTCAGCCGGTTTCATTTCATGCAGTTTCATCAGTGCACCTCCTTCTTAATTATTCTGCTTCTTTGCAGTCAACCAGATGACGGACAGAGTGAATCATGCCTTTAATCTGTGGGGTAAGTTCTTTTTCTACCGAGGAGTGGGTCTTGTGAAGACCGAGAGCCTTGATAGTAGCGATATGCTCAGGTCTGGAGCCAATCACGCTTTTTTTCAGTGTAATAATAACTTTCATGAGGGGCTCCTTTCATTAATTGTAAATTTCGTCCAGGGTCTTTCCGCGAAGAGCTGCTACGGTTTCTGCATTTTCCAGTTTGGAGAGACCATCCATGGTAGCTCTAACCATGTTGATCGGGTTGGAGGAACCAAGGGACTTGGTCAGAATATTTCTGATACCTGCCATGGCGAGTACGGCACGAACCGGGCCGCCGGCTTTGACGCCGGTACCTTCGGCAGCCGGTTTCATAATAACCTTGCCTGCGCCATAGATGCCGAGCATCGGATGCGGGATGGTTCCGTTTTTCAGAGCCACGGTAATCATGTTCTTCTTTGCGTCTTCAACACCTTTGCGGATAGCTTCCGGAACTTCAGCTGCTTTGCCGAGGCCAGCGCCTACCTTGCCTTTGCCATCACCGACTACTACGACTGCAGCAAAGGAAAAACGACGGCCGCCTTTTACGACTTTAGCAACGCGGTTAATGAAAACGACGTTTTCCTGTAAGTCGGATTCCTGTTTTTCAAATCTTGGCATGTGATTTCTCCTTTACCTTAAAATTTCAGTCCGGCTTCGCGGGCACCTTCAGCCAGAGCTGCTACTCTGCCATGATAGATATAACCGCCGCGATCGAATACGACTGTTTCAATGCCCTTTTCCAGAGCTCTCTTGGCTACGAGAGCGCCTACTGCTTTAGCTGCTTCAGCGTTGCCGCCGTAGGGGAACTGAGCCTTGATTTCTTTATCTAAGGTATTTGCAGATACCAGGGTTACGCCGGCTTCATCATCAATGACCTGTGCATAGATGTTGGCCAGGGAACGGAATACATTGAGACGCGGGCACGCTGCAGTACCGGAGATTTTCTTACGAAGACGCAGATGACGGCGGATAACCGCATTTCTGCTTGCATTTTTACGCATATATTTTTACCTCCTGTCTTACTTTGTTGCGCCGGTCTTACCAGCCTTACGGCGTACGTATTCACCGGAATAACGGATACCTTTGCCTTTGTAAGGTTCCGGTTCACGCCAGGAGCGGATTTCAGCCGCAATCTGGCCGACCTTTTCCTTATCGCAGCCGGATACCACGATGACAACGGAAGACGGGGTAGTAATTGTGATTCCTTCCGGAGGAGTGATGATGACCGGATGGGAGAAACCGAGAGCCAGTTTCAGGTTCTTGCCCTGCATCTGGGCATTGTAGCCTACGCCCTGGATTTCCAGTTTCTTTTCAAAACCCTGGGTTACGCCGACAACCATGTTGTTAACGAGGGTGCGGGTCAGACCATGCAGGGAACGTTCTTTAATATCATCATTAGGACGGGAAACAATGACTTCATTGTTTTCGAGCTTAATGTCCATTTCAGGATTAAGTGTACGGGTAAGAGTACCCTTCGGACCTTTTACGGTGACTGTATGTCCGTCAATCTTGACTTCCACACCAGCCGGTACCGCAATCGGTTTTCTGCCAATTCTTGACATGCTATATCCTCCTGTGATTACCAGACGAAAGCGAGCACTTCGCCGCCGAGGCCTGCTTTGCGAGCTGCCTTGTCGGTCATGATGCCCTGGGATGTGGAGATAATTGCAATACCAAGTCCGCCGAGAACCTTCGGCAGTTCTTCCTTGCCTGCATAGGTACGCAGACCGGGCTTGGAAATTCTCTTCAGGCCTTTAATAACCTTTTCACGGTTAGCGCCGTATTTCAGGGAAACACGGAGTACCTGGTGGCCTTCTACTTCGATCTGTTCTACGCTTCTGATGAAACCTTCGTTTTTCAGAATTGTAAGCACAGCTGCCTTCACTCTGGAAGCAGGCATATCAACAGTATCATGATATGCATCGTTCGCATTACGAATACGGGTAAGCATATCCGCAATCGGATCGGTTGTTACCATTATTTAATCCTCCTTCGTATTACCAGCTGGCTTTTCTAATACCCGGAATTTCACCTGCGTAAGCCAGGTCACGGAACTGGTTACGGCAGATGCCGAATTTACGCATATAGCCGTGGGGACGGCCGGTCAGTTTGCAGCGGTTGTGCAGACGGGTTGGGGAAGCGTTGCGCGGGAGCTTGGAAAGGGCTTCCCAGTCGCCTGCTTCTTTCAGAGCCTGGCGTTTAGCTGCGAATTTCTGAACGCAGAGTTCTCTCTTCTTTTCGCGTTCCAACATAGACTTCTTTGCCATATTGTCCTCCGTCTTATTTCTTGAACGGCATGCCGAACTGTCTCAGAAGTTCACGAGCTTCTTCATCAGTCTTAGCCGTGGTTACTACAATGATATCCATGCCGCGGATACGGTCGATTTTTTCATAATCAACTTCCGGGAAAATCAGCTGTTCTTTAACGCCGAATGCATAGTTGCCACGGCCGTCAAAACTCTGGTCGCTGATGCCGCGGAAATCGCGTACGCGCGGAAGAGCGATGTTAATCAGACGATCAAGGAATTCATACATCCTGTCACCACGAAGGGTAACTTTGCAGCCCAGGGGCATCCCTTCACGGATATGCCATGCAGCCAGGGATTTATGAGCCTTGCAGATCATCGGCTGCTGGCCGGTGATAGCTGCGAGGTCAGATGCAGCAGCATCAACTGCTTTAGAGTTTTCAGTAGCTTCGCCTACGCCGATGTTGATGACAATCTTTTCCAGTTTCGGGATTTCCATGTCATTCTTGTAGCCGAATTTTTCGCGCATGCTGTTCTTAATCTGCGCTTTGTACAAATCGTTTAATCTGGACACTTGTTATCCTCCTTCCCGCTTAAGCCTTGTCAATGATAGCGCCGCTCTTAACGGCTGCTCTTACGTAAGAGCCGTCCTTCTGCTGGACTTTCTTTACGCGGGTCGGTTTCTTGGATTCCGGATCCAGGAGCATAACCTTGGAAGAATAAATCGGGGCTTCTTTTTCAATGATGCCGCCCTTCGGGTTAGCCTGGGTCGGTTTTGTGTGTCTCTTGACTACGTTGACGCCTTCAACGACAACGCGGCCTTCTTTCGGCATAGCAGCTTTAATCTTGCCCTGCTTGCCTTTATCTTTGCCGGAAATAACGATTACGGTGTCTCCGGTCTTTACATGCAGTTTCTGACTCATCATTTGCCTCCCTATTAGAGCACTTCCGGAGCCAGGGAAATGATCTTCATGAAATCTCTTTCACGAAGTTCTCTTGCTACCGGTCCAAAAATACGTGTTCCTACCGGGCTCTTGTCGTCTTTAATGATAACAACTGCGTTTTCATCAAAGCGGATGTGGGAACCGTCCGGACGGCTTACACCGTTTACGGAACGAACTACAACGGCCTTGACTACCTGGCCTTTCTTAACAACGCCGCCGGGGGTTGCATCTTTGACCGTGCAAACGCAAATATCACCGATATTTCCGCTCTTACGGAAGCTGCCGCCCAGGACTTTAATAACCAGGACGTTCTTAGCACCGGTATTATCCGCAACGTTGAGTCTGCTTTCCTGCTGAATCATCGTGCCTATCCTCCTATATTCTTTCTTTTATCAGTTCTGACGGGCAACGATCTTTTCAACTCTCCAACGCTTGTCGTGAGACAGCGGGCGGGTTTCGACGATGCGTACGGTATCACCGACACGGCATTCGTTGTTTTCGTCATGCGCTTTGAACTTGGTTGTGGTATTAATAGATTTTTTGTACAGCTTGTGAGGAACCTTGCGTTCTACAGCAACAACGACGGTTTTATCCATTTTGTCGCTAACAACGATTCCCTGGCGCACTTTGCGCAACTTTCTTTCTTCTGCCACGTTGAGATCCTCCTTTGGATAAACCGTTATGCCTTCTTGGCAGCCTTCAATTCTTCTTCACGCTGAACAGTCTTGATTCTTGCGATGGTTTTCTTTACTTCACGGATACGCATCGGATTTTCAAGCTGACCTGTAGCGAGCTGAAAACGGAGGTTAAACAGTTCTTCCTTTAAGCCGGCAACTTTTTCGTCTAATTCGGCAGTGCTGAGGTTACGAATTTCATTGACCTTCATTTTTATTCACCTGCCACTTCCTGACCTTTAACTACAAATTTTGTCTTGATTGGCAGTTTGTGACCTGCAAGACGCATAGCTTCTTTTGCAGCTTCGATCGGGATGCCGCCCATTTCGAACATTACACGGCCCGGTCTTACTACTGCTACCCAGTATTCAACTGCGCCTTTACCGGAACCCTGACGGGTGCCGATCGGCTTTGCGGTAACCGGTTTGTCCGGGAAAATCTTGATCCATACTTTGCCGCCGCGCTTGGTGTAACGGGTCATAGCGATACGGGCAGCTTCAATCTGGCGGCTGGTGATCCAGGATGGTTCCAGAGCTACCAGACCATATTCACCGTAAGTAACGGTGGTTCCACGATGTTCTTTGCCCTTCATACGGCCGCGGAACTGTTTACGATATTTTGTACGCTTTGGAATTAACATCAGGAATCACTCCTTTCAGCGGATTTCTGTCTGCGATCTCTGCGATCACCACGACGGCCGCCTCTTCTGTTGCCGCCTTCGTGACGGTTATTACGGTCTTTTGCGGTGCGGATGTTTTCGTTTTCGTCAACCATCTGTCCCGGTGCGAGTTCGCCTTTGTAGATCCATACTTTGATGCCGATAGCACCATAGGTGGTGTGAGCAGCGGTTACACCGTAATCGATGTTTGCGCGGAGAGTCTGCAGCGGAATGGAACCTTCACGGTAGCTTTCGGAACGGGCGATTTCAGCGCCGCCGAGACGACCGGAAACGGTTACTTTGATACCCTTTGCGCCGGCACGCATGGTTCTGCCAACAGCCTGTTTCACAGCGCGACGGAATCCGATACGTCTTTCAAGCTGGGAAGCGATGTTTTCGCCAACCAGGATAGCGCTCATATCAGTGGATTTAATTTCAAGGATGTCGATGTCGACTTCTTTATCAGTAACAGCAGCCAGGGCTTTTTTAATATCTTCAATGCCCGTGCCGCCACGGCCGATGACCATACCCGGCTTAGCGGTGTAGATAGCGAGCTTAACTCTCTTGCCTACACGTTTAATGCCAATTTTGGAAATACCTGCAACGAACAGGTGCTTCTTTAAGAACTGGCGGATTTTGGCATCTTCCACAAGCTGTGCAGCATAATCTTTTTCTGCAAACCATTTGGAATCCCAGTCATTGATTACGCCTACGCGCATTCCATGCGGATTAACTTTCTGACCCAAAACGTTTCCCTCCTTCGATTACTCTTTTTCAGAAACTTTTACCGTCAGTGTGCTGGTACGTTTCATAATCCCGAAAGCCTGTCCACGGGAACGTGGATGTACGCGCTTCATGATCGGGCCTGCATCTACAAAAATGGTGGAGATGTAGAGATTGTCAATGTTCATGTTGTTGTTGTTTTCTGCATTGGCCATAGCGCTTCTCAGGGTCTTTTCAACGACGATGGATGCAGCTTTATGGGTGTTGCGCAGAATGGAGATTGCTTCTCCCGCTTTTTTGCCGCGGACAAGGTCAGCTACAACTCTGACCTTACGGGGAGAAATGCGGACATTTCTAGAAATAGCCTGAACTTCCATTTTATTCCTCCCTGTTATTTCGCAGCAGCTTTATCACTCTTGTTATGGCCCTTGAATGTACGGGTCGGAGCGAATTCGCCAAGTTTATGGCCAACCATATCTTCAGTGATGTATACCGGTACATGCTTTCTTCCGTCGTGAATCGCAATGGTGTGACCTACGAAGCTCGGAAGGATGGTAGAAGCACGGGACCAGGTTTTAACAATTTTCTTATCGCCGGCTGCGTTCAGGGCATCGATCTTCTTTACCAGAGAGAAAGCGACGAACGGGCCTTTTTTAACGGATCTGGACACTTTTACTCCTCCTTATCTTACTTGCGTCTCTTAACAATCAGTTTGGTAGACGCTTTTCTGTTGTCGCGGGTCTTCACGCCGTAAGCCGGTTTGCCCCACGGGGTTACCGGGCGCTTACGTCCGACAGGAGCTTTACCTTCGCCGCCGCCATGCGGATGGTCATTCGGGTTCATTACAACGCCGCGGTTAGCAGGACGAACGCCGAGCCAGCGGTTTCTTCCGGCCTTGCCCAGGGTGATGTTTTCATGATCTTCGTTGCCTACAGCACCGATGGTTGCGCGGCAGCGGATGTGAACTCTTCTAAGTTCGCCGGAGGGCAGACGGAGCAGTGCGTAGTCTCCTTCTTTTGCCATCAGCTGAGCGGAAGCGCCGGCGGAACGAACCATCTGGCCGCCTTTGCCGATTTTCAGTTCAACATTGTGAACGATGGTACCGAGAGGAATATTGGTGAATGGCAGGCAGTTGCCTACTTTAATATCGGATTCCGGACCGCTGGTAACTACGTCGCCAACCTGCAGGCCTTTCGGAGCGAGGATGTAGCGTTTTTCACCATCAGCATACTGCAGAAGAGCAATACGGCAGGTACGGTTTGGATCGTATTCGATGGTAGCTACTTTAGCCGGAATGTTGTCTTTATTTCTCTTGAAATCAATGATTCTGTACTGACGTTTATGACCGCCGCCCTGATGACGGACTGTCATTTTGCCGGAACCATTACGACCGCCATGATTATGAACAGGAGCCAGAAGGGATTTTTCCGGTTTATCTGTTGTGATTTCCTCAAAAGTGGAAACGGTCATCTGACGGCGTCCGGGAGTGTACGGTTTAAAGGATTTATAAGCCATTTATTTTACTCCTCCTCTTACGCTTCGAAGAGTTCAATCGTTTCGCCCGGTTTAAGGGTAACGACTGCTTTCTTCCAATCACTGCGACGACCCTGGGTACGGCCCAGACGTTTCATCTTGCCTTCATAACGCATGGTATTCACAGCCTGAACTTTAACTTTGAAAACCTGTTCTACTGCCTGACGGATTTCAACCTTGGTTGCAGCAAGCGGTACACGGAAAGTGTACTTGCGTTCTTCCATGAGAGCTGTAGTTTTTTCGGTAATAATCGGTTTCATGAGGATTTCGCGTGCTTCCATTATGCCAGTACCTCCTCAATCTTCTTTGCAGCTTCCTGGGTCAGGAACAGTTTGTCACAGTTAACGATATCATAGATGTTGATTCCGTTTGCAGCATAAGCTTTAACGCCCGGGATGTTTCTTGCGGAAAGGACAGTATTGTTCACTGCTTCTCCACCATCAACGATGAGAGCCTTGCCTTCTGCATGGAATGCGGAGAGAAGTTTTACGACTTCTTTGGTCTTCGGTGCTTCGAAGTTGATTGCGTCGAGGACAACCAGCTCATTGGCACGGAGTTTTTCGGAGAGTGCAGATTTAACAGCCAGCTGGCGAGCCTTTCTCGGCATATTCTTTGCATGGCTTCTCGGGGTCGGTCCAAATACTGTACCGCCGCCTACCCACAGTGGGGAGCGGATGGATCCGACACGGGCACGACCGGTGCCCTTCTGTTTCCAGGGCTTCTTGCCGCCGCCGCGAACAAGGCCTCTGGTCAATGTGGCATGTGTGCCGAGACGTTCATTAGCCATCTGACGCACAACTGCCTGATGAATAACAGCTTCGTTGTATTCTACACCGAATACACTGTCATTCAGCTCTATTTCACCGGTTTCCTGGCCGGCTACATTATACAGCTTTACTTTCGGCATTGAGATGTTCCTCCCTAATCAGAACAATTTTCTGTTGTTCCAGACAATATTATTTTACAGGTTTAACGGTGTCCTGTACCATGACGAGGCTTCCCTTGGCACCGGGGATCCCGCCTTTGACAAGCATAAGATTACGGGCAGTATCAACTCTTACTACCTGAAGATGCTGAACAGTGACTCTTACGCCGCCCAGCTGTCCCGGCATCTTCTTGCCTTTGAATACTTTTCCGCCGCCGCCGGACATACGAGCACCGAGGGATGCTGTCTGACGATGGTTTTTGGAGCCGTGGCTTTCCGGACCACGCTGGTGATTGTGGCGTTTAATAGTGCCGGCAAAACCCTTGCCGCGGCTTGTGCCGATTACGTCTACAATCTCGCCTGCTGCGAAGATATCAGCAGCCAGAGTTTGGCCTACTGTGTAAGACGGCTTTTCAGCGAGTCTGTATTCACGCAGATATTTAACCGGGTCAATACCAGCTTTTTCAAACTGACCCTTTACAGGTTTTGTCAAATGTTTTTCTTTGACAGCGCCATAACCGAGCTGAACAGCATTGTAACCATCGGATTCAACGGTTTTAACAGCTGCTACAATGTTTGGCAGAACTTCAATAACACTTACCGGAATCAGGTCGCCGTTTTCAGCGAATACCTGAGACATTCCTAATTTTGTTCCCAAAATAGCCTTAGACATCTTTGCACCTCCTTACAGTTTAATATCAATGCTGACGCCGGCCGGCAGTTCCAGTCTCATCAGCGCATCCGCGGTCTTCTTGGACGGATCGAGGATGTCAATAAGTCTCTTGTGAATACGCATTTCAAACTGTTCACGGCTGTCTTTGTTGACATG
>DKQZ01000079.1:19531-22047 GCA_002471975.1 Dialister sp. UBA7295
CCTGTTCTCTTGGCAGTCTCTGCAATCTTCGCTGCGCTCTGATCTACAGCTTTGTGATCATAGCCTTTCAGGCGAATTCTGATTTTTTCCTGTTTCGACATTGAATAAAACCTCCTACGTTCATTTCTTGAATGAACTGCTCCGTGGAAATTCCCCTGCTAAGCAGGCCACCTTCCACTTCATAGTTTTGACTGACTCTCCTGCGGGTCCTTCGCCCTCGTACGAAAGGCCCGTAAACGTTCAGCCTTTAAATCATACTATTTTCACTCCATAAAAGCAAGTCTTTAATTAAAATTTAATAAACATTTCTCAAAATCCAGAATGAACGATAAACACTGGAGTTTCACGTTTAGGTGCTCCTTATTTTAACATAAACACGTATCCGTGTGTATACCTATTTACGTTAGAATTTCATTAAACTTTTGATTTTTTCACGATTTTTTGTGGAAACAGGAAATACAGCCCTCTCCCGGCACGAATTTCCCGCGATCTATCACTTAGTGGAATAAGCGGGCCCTTTTTTGACTTTTCTGCATCCGTCTATCCATCGGAAATCGTCTCCCTCCCCTGATAAGCAATATAGAAAATGGCCGGCAGGGAATGGCTGATGGCTGTCAGAGGGCAAAGTGCGAACCACGATTCGTACATTCGATGATGGTTCACAGTGCCATTTGCAGATTGTCCCCTATAAAATCGTGCCGCATCAGCCCCGCACCTTCACGGACCACGAATCAAGACCACCCTGTCAGCTAACTGCTAACTGCTAACGGCTAACGGCTAACTACTAACAGCTATATATATGTATATAATAAGAGCCTCTCTTTGACTCATATGCTATAATATCAATGTTGAGAAACGGAGGTTTTAAGATGAAAGTCGTTTATGATGAAAGTTTATTTGATACCATTCCCGGTCTCTGCATCGGAATCCTGGCCATCCGGGCCGTGGATAACCGGGGAATCAATCTGGATGCGGAAGCTTTCCGCCGCCGCTGCTGTACGGAAGCGAACCTGCTCCTGAAAATGAATCCTGCCATAGCAGAACCGGATATCGACAGATACAGAAAAGCCCTGACCCATATGGGCCAGAAGGGAACTTCCACACTGGAAACCGTCATTTCCGAATACAAGAAAGATCTGGGCATTGTGGAAGAAGAGGAAGCAAAGGAAGAAGGGAAATATGAAATCCTTTCCGCCCCGAAAGCAGCCAATCTGGATGAACTGGCCGGATCCGATGCCCTGCCCCGGGTAAATCCGGTGATGGATATCGTTCGCGGAGGCATGCTGAAATTCCATGTGGATATTCATGCCTACGATATGGGAGACCGGAAGACTCCTCTCATGGTCCGTAAAGAAGGGGATGAAATCGTGGTATCCCTGGGGAATGGAATTTCCACCCGCCACTGGTTCTGCGAAGACGGCGATACCGCTTTGATCGATGAAAATTCTGAAAACATCCTGGTCCTCATCACCGGTTTTGCAGCCAACCGCAAGAAAGTGGCCGCAGCTAGAAATGAACTGGCCCGCCGCATGAAAACTGCCTTCGACCGGTCCGTGGAAACAGGCTGGATTGAAGTGAAACCTTACGAATTTACCGCTACCATTTAAACCGCTGCCACATAATCCATGAAATACGCTGCACTTGATTTTGAAACAGCCTACTGGGGACCGGCCAACGCCTGTGCCCTGGGTATCGTCGTAAGCGACGGAGAAAAAGTCATCGACGAATGGTACCACCTCATTCATCCCCTGTCCATGGAATTCGACAAAGGCTGCATGATGGTAAACCACATTCGTCCCAAAGACGTGGCTGACGAAAAGAGCTTTCCCTGGTTCTGGAAGGAAATCGCTTCCCGCCTGGAAGGGACCATTGTCTTTGCCCACAATGCCCACTTTGATATGGGCGTCCTCTCCTCAGCCCTCGACACCTATCACCTGCCAGATATCCACTTCCGTTACGGAGATACGGTGGTCCTTTCCAGGAAACTCTGGAAAGACATGCCCAACCATAAACTGAATACGGTGGCCGCAGAGCTTGGTTTTGATTTCAACCATCATCAGGCACTGGATGATGCCAGGGCCTGCGAATACATCGTCCGGAAAGCGCTGGAAGAAACAAAAGCCCCCTCCATCGAAGAACTCATGAAAATGACAGGCCAGAAACTGAAAAATTTCACCGTCAAACGGACGGGGATGGCCGGGAAAAAAGCATAAGAAAAAGACCATGTCCATATCGACATGGTCTTTTTTAGTTATCAGTTCGCAGGAAGCCGTCCGTGCCGGGAAACCGGACGTTGGAGTTAATTGGTTCCGTCCGGGATACTCTGGTCCGAAAGGAAACTGTCCGTCAGGAAACTGTACATGGGGGTTAATGGGTAATCGACCACAATACTCTGGTCCGAAAGGAAACTGTCCGTCGGGAAACTGTACATGGGGGTTAATGGGTAATCAACCACAATACTCTGGTCCGAAAGGAAACTGTCCGTCGGGAAACTGTACATTGGGGTTAATGGGTAA
>DKQZ01000080.1:0-161 GCA_002471975.1 Dialister sp. UBA7295
TTTCTTCTGCCAGCTTTTCAAGCTCATCTTCTGACCATCCGCTGGCCTCAGACAGGATGGAAAGTTCGATACCATTTTTTATTAATCGGAGAGTCATTTCTTTCTTGGCTGCCAATGCTTTGGCCCGCTCTGCAGCGGCGCCTCTTTCAAAAATTCCTTCG
>DKQZ01000080.1:168-6403 GCA_002471975.1 Dialister sp. UBA7295
GTTGCACATAATACTCAGCTCCGACGATTTTTATGAATTAATGCACAATCTGGAGATGGTTGGCTTGTGCAATTTCCACTATGCGGTCGATAGCAAGACCGGAAGAGTCAGATATGATGGACAATTTAATACCGTTTTCCAGCAGTTTCAGGGCCATTTTTTCCTTTTCCGCATGGCTGGCATCCTGGTAGGCAGTTTTATAGGCAGTGTCATAACCTTTTTTGTAGCCTCTTTCAAAAATTCCTTCGCTCAGGTTGCACATAATACTCAGCTCCTCTCGCATGTCGTCAGTAAGATTCAGGTTGTATTCTTCCTGCAGCCGTTCTTTCTTTTTGGCTGCATTGATTCCTTCTTTAAATAATAATCGTAAAAGGCCAAGCAATCTATCCCCATCATCGGAATTTCCTAAATAGATAGTGGTCACATTGATTAAATCATAAAGCACTAAATTTTCAATATGCTTTCCATGAAGCTGTTCTTCAATCAGGTGGTAACTGGTAATGGAACTATCCTCACCGGCAGGTGGCTCCATACAAAGCCAGATGGAATAGACTTTTCGGATACTTCCGTAATCGATACCCGTGAATTCTCTTTCCTTTTCTGAGGAAAGAGCCCGGCAGGCATAGTAGACACCCCGCTTAATCAGTGGATATTTATCAGGATACTGTTTTTGAGCTTCGATGTTGATTATAAGTGTAATCAGTTCACCGGATACAGGTGCTTTTGCGTGAAACAGGATGTCGAAGACAATTTTCCCTTCCGTGGGGCTGGAATCCTCATTTCGGCTGCCTCTTATATTTTGCGGTATCGGATGATCCGGATTTACGGGGACCGTACTGACCTGAGGTTCACCTTCAATGTATTTCTCTTCAATATCTTTCAAGGAAACATCTTTGTACTCAGTAACTACTCTTTTCAGAATCCATGCAAGCATTTTCTTCCTGGAAAGAAACATTTTTGCGGCCTGGTCATAGGAGGGGTTATTTCCCCTCAGTGGATTTTCAGCTGCTTTAACCGTCATAGTCCACCTCTGTCAGTAATCATAGGACTTTCTCTATATATTTTACGAAATAAGGAGAATGAGTGCAAGGACGAAATGGGATTGTTTCATTTCAATTTGAAGTGTTTAATATCTCTTCTGCCTTATCCTGAATTTCCGGAAATGGGAGGAAGGGCGCAGGCTTTTCCGGGTGATCCAGGCATTTTTCCATCCAGATCATGTCGTACCAGCGGCCAAATTTCCAGCCGCATTTTTCGAACTTTCCCACGAGACGGAAGTGAAGGGTTTCGTGGAAATGAAAGCTGTCCATGGGAAGGTACTTATCTTCATGATCCAGATAGGCGATGCAGGAGTCAAAGTTGTAGACATGCTGGAGGGTGAGGATATCCAGAAGCTTTTTTAAAAGGATTTTCCCGATACCCTGATGGCGGCTTTCTTCGGCAAGGTACATGGAGAGCTCTACGGCATGTTCATAGGCTGCCCTTGGATGGAGGGCGCCGGCATAGGCGTAGCCCAGGATTTTCCCCTCTTTTTCTGCCACAAGATATGGATAGCGGAGAAGGGTATTTCGGATGCGGCTTTGAAATTCCTCTAGTGACGGCACATCGTATTCAAAGGTGATGGCTGTCTTTTCCACATAAGGGGTATAGATGGAAAGAAGGGCAGCGGCATCGTTTTCGGAAGCGAGACGGAAATGAAGAATGGCTGAATTGTTATTCATGATGAATCACTCTTTTTTATAGTTATCAGTTCCCGGTTCTTAGTTAGCAGAAGTCTGAATGGAAACTGTTTGTCTGAAAACTGTACATTGGGGTTAATGGGTAATTGTCAGCGAATCTTTATGTCGTAAGGAAACTGTTCGTCCGGGAAGCTGTACATTGGAGTTAATGGGGAATTGTCCGCGAACCTTTTGCTGAAAAGAAACTGTTTGTCCGGAAAACTGTACATTGGGGTTAATGAGTAATACTCCGCGAAGTCTTTTGCCTGAAGGTAACTGACAGGCGAAAAAACTTTTCATTTTATATTGATACACTCCAAAGTTTTCTTTTTCGGGATTCTGGGAACTGCTAACTGATAACTGAGAACTTTAATCACAGCTATCCGCTCTTTTAGCCGCCTTTTCCATAAAAAGCTGACTATCCACAATGAATCTTTCATGGATGGCTTCCCCGATATCTCCGCTTTCATCGGCTGCCACGATCTGGAAGGTGATTTTCCTGCCTTTCACTTCAGAAACGGTAGCAGTAGCAGTAAAAGTATGACCCGGAAGGGTAGGAGCCTTATGAATGAGATGCATGGACCCGCCCACGGTGGTTTCGCTGCCCGATAGGTGGGAAGCCAGGGCTTTGCAGGCGGCTTCTTCCATAACTGCGGAAAGAATGGGGGTGGCCAGGACGGGAAGAGAACCGCTGCGCACGACTTTTGCCGTATCCTTTTCCGTGACAATTCGTGAAATCTGTCCGGTCATGCCTTTTACTATCATAGTTTTGCTCCTTTGCAATTGATTTTTCAATGACTATAGTGAAAAGTTATCAGTTATCAGTTCTCAGTGATCAGTGGCGGTGGCCTGCATAAAAATAAGAAGCGGGCCTTTTTGAAATATATGTATAACCATACCACGGGTAATCAATCACTTCAAGAATATATCTCCATTTATATATAAAGGGGCGCCATAGGATTTTGGCGCCCACCTTCACTGTGAACTGATAACTTTTTCACTTCAAGTTTTCGAAAAGAATTGCCATACAGTCTACTTCAATTTCCACCCAAGGAGAGGCTGCAGATAGAGATAACAGGCAAAGAAGATGGATGCCATGGGAGCTTCGAGGGTGGAGAGGGGAACGGAGCAGGCGATGGACCAGGGGATGAGGGCAGCCATGACAATGGTCGTATTTTCGATGGCAATCATCATGACTTCCTTGTCTGTCACGATTTCATCGCAGAGCTGCTGGGTCAGGATGGAGCTTAAAGTCTGGTTGCAGGTAACCATGGCAGAAACGGCGGCGACGATGATGAAGGCGAATCGTTTTCCGCCCTTCATAAGAATTCCGGAAATGAGGGATTTGACCTTCTGCAGAAGGTCTGTCTGCTGGAGGATTTCCGAATAGGAGCAGGAAATCCCGACGGTGAAGGCAGGCATGATCATGGAAATCATACCGCCGCCATTCATCATATGGGAAAGGGCGGGGTCACTGGCCCTGTAGCCGGAGATGAGTAAATCGGGAATGGTGGAAATACTCATATGCTGGACGAAGACGTAAAGGATCAGCGCCAGGATGAGGCTTGTACTCATGGTGATTTTCACGTCAATCTTTAAAAGCGGCATAATGATGACGGCTGCGGCCGGAAGGATTAGAAGGGGAGTCAATACATAGCTTTTCTCAAAGATGGCTGCCGTATCGGCGCCGGCTCCACGGGCGCCGGCAAAAAGTCCAAGGCCAATATAGATGAGACAGGAAATGCCAAAGGGGAGGAGAGCCGTCCGAAACATACGGCGGAGATTATCATAGAACCCGGTTTTTGTAATCGCCGCGACGACTAAAGCCGAAGTGGAGAGGGGAGAACAGCGGTCTCCCACATAGAGCCCGCCCAGAATGGCTCCTCCCGTAATCATGGGGTTGACGTCCATCATATTTCCTATGGACATACAGATGGCTCCCATGGTGGCCACGGTACCAAAAGAAGTGCCGATCAGGAGGGATAGCCCGGAATTCAGGAGAAAGGCAGCCAGTGGAAATATTTCCGGCTTCATCAGTCCGCCGGCAGCGGAAACGATGTAGGGAATGGTTCCCGAGGCCCGCCAGGATGCAGTCAGCATGCCGATGAGGAAGAAAACCATGAGTACTTTATGGACAGACCAGATACCGCCCGCCGTGAGGGTGAGGATTTTCTTCACGGAGAAGCCATAACGCAGCCCGTAAAGGAAGAAAAGGACGTAGCCGAAAGCAAGGGCCGCAATCAGGGGAAGGCCCAGTGACAGACAGATGATGAGGCCTGCAATAAACAGTCCAAGAGTCGCAAGAGCCATGGCATTTCCTCCTTTCCTTCGAAGTTGTACCTATTATAGCCCGTCAGGGCCACAAAGAAAAACTGTTTCTTTCTTGTGGCGGCTGCAGGATTTTGAGACTTCTGGTAGTTACTGTGGATAGAGTCTCATACGGTATTCGTGGGTTAGCAAACCGCGGCGAGCCTCATTTCTGTCAATGGCGAGATTTCGGGGTGCGGGGTGCGGGGTGCGGGATTCGGGAAGGTGCTGCCGCTGATGCGGCAGCGATTTTAAATTGGGCCAATCCAGTCATGATGTGGAAACATTCTTCAACTGAATCAAGGAAGGGAAACTGAAGGCTTCAGAACTTTTGAATCGGGAATTGTCGGGAGTCTCGGGAGTATCGGGAAAGTGGCGGCCTTGACGGCCGCAGAGTATATATGGGGGTTCATTGAGTCTTCTGGCAGTTACTGTTAATCGAGTCTCATACGGTATTCGTGAGTTAGCCTTACCGCGGCGAGCCCCGATATTGTCACTATCGAGATTTCGTGATTCGTGATTCGTGGTTCGTGAAGGTGGCGGCCTGATGGCCGCAGAATATATGGGGCCAATCCAGTCATGGCATGGGAAAGGAACAGATTTCGGACTTCGGATTTGGGATTTCGGGAAGGTGTGCCGCTGATGCGGCACGAGTATGTATGGGGGCGATTCATTCATGGCAGGGAAACCATTAACCTCAATGTACAGTTATCGGATGGACAGTTCCCTTTCGATTTGGAGTTTCACGGGCGATTAACTATTAACCCCAATGTACAGCTTCCGGATGGACAGTTTCCTTTTGGCATAAAGTTTCACGGACAATTCCCCATTAACCCCAATGAACAGTTATCGGAAGGACAGTTTCCTTCCAAATAAAAGTTTAGCGGCCAATTCCCCATTAACCTCAATGCACAGTTATCGGATGGATAGTTTCCTTTTGAAATAATAGTTCACGGACAATTAACCATTAACCCCAATGTACAGTTTCCAGACGGTTAGTTTCCTTTCGAAATAATAGTTTACAGACAATTACCCATTAGCTATTACCTGTTATTACAAAGTGTATTTCATTTTATTTCTAAATTTCAGAATAATCTCCTTTACTTATCGTTACTAAAGGTTTATATTAAGAGTAGCATAAATGACTGAAGGCGGTCCCGATTCCGGGCCGCCTTTTTGTGTGAGGAGGGGTATGTATGGATTACAGCAAAATGAAACCGGCAGAAGCACGGGCGCTTTTCCGCACGGGGGAACTGGTCCGTCAGACGAGCGGTATGTGTGATGGTTATGCCCAGGCCAATATGGCCATTCTTCCAAAGAGTCTGGCTTTTGATTTCCTGCTTTTTACACAGAGAAATAAAAAGCCCTGTCCGGTCCTGGATGTGACGGAAGCAGGAAGTCCGATTCCTGTCATTGCGGCGCCGGGAGCAGATCTTCGGTATGATATCCCGAAGTACCGCATTTATAAAAAGGGCGAGCTGGTGGATGAAGTCATCAATCTGGAACATTACTGGCAGGATGATTTCGTGGCATTCCTTCTGGGCTGCTCTTTCTCCTTTGAAAGTCCCATGATTGAGGATGGCCTCGATGTGCGGCATATCACGGACTGTCACAATGTGCCCATGTATATCACGAATATCCAGTGCGTTCCGGCGGGCGTTTTCCATGGTCCCATGGTGGTTTCCATGCGTCCTATGAAACCGGCCGATGCGATTCGTGCCGTCCAGATTACGACCCGTATGCCCTATGTCCATGGGGCACCGATCTATTTTGGCGATCCCGCAGGCATCGGCATCAAAGATATCGACAAACCGGACTTCGGTGAGCCTTCCGAAATCCGGGAAGGGGAAATTCCTGTCTTCTGGGCCTGCGGCGTCACTCCCCAGGCCGTGGCCATGACGGTCAAACCAGATATCATGATCACCCATGCTCCGGGGCATATGTTCATTACCGATATTCCGAATTCGTCGCTGGCGATTATGTGAGTTTGTTGGAGGCTTTTCGCAGTTACCCTGTTTTGAGTCTCATACGGTATTCGTGAGTTAGCCTCACCGCGGCGAGCCCCGATATTGTCGCTATCGAGGTTTCGTGATTCGTGGTTCGTGGTTCGTGAAGGTGGCGGCGCTGATGCGCCGCTGTTTTTATATTGGGCCAATCCAATCATGATGTGGGAAAGGAACGGATTTCGGACTTCGGATTTGGGATTTCGG
>DKQZ01000080.1:6444-7106 GCA_002471975.1 Dialister sp. UBA7295
GGTTTTCGTGGGTTAGCCTCACTGCGGCACGCCCCGATATTGTCACTATCGAGATTTCGTGATTCGTGATTCGTGGTTCGTGAAGGTGGCGGCCTGATGGCCGACGCTTTTTTGATGGGGCCAATCCAATCATGGCACGGGAGATATTTTCAATTGGATTCAGGAAGGGAAACTGGAGGATGCAGGACTTTTGAATCGGGAATTGTCGGGAGTCTCGGGAGTATCGGGGCTGTCGGGGAGGTATGCCGCTGATGCGGCAACGCTTTTTTGATGGGGCCAATCCAATCATGGCGCTTGAGACATTTCCCAATTGGATCATAGAAGGAAAACTGAAGGATGCAGGTCTTTTGAATCGGGAATTGTCGGGAATCCCGGGGATGATCGGGGATCTCGGGAAGGTGGCGGCCTTGACGGCCGCAGGGTATATATGGGGTTTTTCATTGAGTCTTCTGGCAGTTACTATGGATGGAGTCTCATACGGTTTTCGTGGGTTAGCCTCACTGCGGCACGCCCCGATATTGTCACTATCGAGGTTTCGTGATTCGTGGTTCGTGGTTCGTGAAGGTGGCGGCGCTGATGCGCCGCTGCTTTTATATTGGGCCAATCCAATCATGGCATGGGAAAGGAACGGATTTCGGATTTCGGATTTGGGATTTCGGGAA
>DKQZ01000080.1:7121-14712 GCA_002471975.1 Dialister sp. UBA7295
GTTTTCGTGGGTTAGCCTCACCGCGGCACGCCCCGATATTGTCACTATCGAGATTTCGTGATTCGTGATTCGTGGTTCGTGAAGGTGGCGCTGCTGATGCAGCGCTAATTTTTTATTGGGCCAATCCAATCATGGCACGAAGAACCATTAACCCCAATGAACAGTTACCAGACGTACCCTTTCCTTTCGGAATAAAGTTTCGTGGCCTATCAACCATTAACCCCAATGAACAGCTTACGGAGGGGCAGTTCCCTTTCGATTTGGAGTTTCACGGGCGATTAACTATTAACCCCAATGAACAGTTATCGGACGGACAGCTTCCGTTTGGAATAAAGTTTCACGGCCAATTCCCCATTAACCCCAATGTACAGCTTCCGGACAAACGGTTTCCTTTCGGTATAAAGTTCCCCGGACGATTATCCATTAACCTCAATGTACGGTTTTCCAGACAACAGTTTCCTTCCGGTATAGAGTTTCCCGGACGATGAACTATTAACCCCAATGTACAGTTTTCCGACAGTCAGTTTCCTTTCGGCATAACGGTTTATGAACCATTACCTATTACCCATTAGCCATTATTTCCAAAGAATGAATCGCAATATTTCGTATTTCCTATATATGATATAATAATAAAATACTATTCCTGTATTTCCAAAGGATGGGTCACCGGATGGAAATACTTTCCTTTTGAGGTGCCGCATGGACGACAAGGATAAGAAAGAGAGTGACCAGGGTCCGAAGGATATTTTTACCGAGGACCATCATTGGGGGGCGAAACGGATCTGCCGGGTAGGGGGCGTGATTCTTGTGTGCCTCTTCTGTGTTTTGGGGATTTATTTCTATGCCCTGGACCGGGTGGACCTGCATGGGGAAGTGACGCTGCAGGTACCGAAGAATGCTACGGGTCGGGATATTGCCGACGAGTTGGAGCGAAAGGGCGTCATCCGGAGTTCCACCATTTTCCGTATCTATGCCAGGATTCTGGGCAATGAAAAAGATCTGCAGAGCGGTATGTATCGCTTAAAACAGGGGCAGACGGTGATGCAGGCCTTGAAAGAAATGCATACGGGAAGGACGGAATCGGTCATGGTGACGGTGCCGGAAGGGTACACGGTTCACCAGATTGCGGAAATATTGAAGAAATCGGGCATTGCGGGAGCGGAGAATTTCGAAGAAACCGCAGCTGGCTACGGGCCCCTGAAATTCCAGTATGGTCCTGTGGCGGTGCCCATCAAGGCGGAAGGTTTCCTCTTTGCCGATACTTATGATATTCCGAAGGAATACGATGCAAAGCAGGTCTGCGACCTCATGTACAAACGGACCGATACCATGCTGACTCCGGACATCCGGAAACAGGCGGAGGAGAAGAAAATCACCCTTCATGACCTCATGACCCTGGCCTCCATGGTGGAAAGGGAAGCGAGATTCAGGGAAGATCAGATTCCTATCGCTTCCGTCATGCTGAAAAGGCTGGAAATAGGCATGCCCCTCCAGATCGATGCCACCATCCAGTACGCTCTGGGAAGCCAGAAAGAAGAACTCACCATCGCGGATACGAAGATCGATTCTCCTTACAATACCTATATCCATAACGGCCTCCCGCCGGGACCCATCGGTGCCCCGGGGCTTGACGCCATTCAGTCGGTGCTGGCTGCTCAGCCGGGAGAATACCTTTACTATGTAGCCCGGGCTGACGGCCATCATGTGTTCACGAAATCCTATGAAGAACACCAGGCGGAGACGGAGAATATCTACGGGACTTAGCAGACCGATTCGACTCTGGTGGATTGAGGCAATAGCGGTTTTCGTGGTTCGTTGTTCGTGATTCGTGATTCGTGAAGGTGGCGCCCTGCGGGCGCGAGTTTTAGATGAGGATGCTCTAATTTGTCAGGGCAGACGTAAAACAACCTGTCCGGCCGCTTCGCCCACCTTTCCGAAATGGGATTACCATTCAGTGAGATTATTGATTACAATGGAGTTTTGATGGACAATACTATACCTCAAATCCTGTCTGACCTTGAAATATATGCGGAAGAAAACAATATCCCCATCATCCGGGGACCGGAGCGGGAGCTGCTTTTGAGGGCGGCTGCTTTGGTCGGTCCTGAGGGGCCGAAGAAAATACTGGAAATAGGGACGGCCATCGGGTATTCGGCCCTGATGATGGCGGAACGGTTTCCAAAGGCGGAAATAGATACGCTGGAAATCGATGAAAACCGCCATGCCATGGCAGAAGATGGGATGAGGCGGGCCGGCGTATCGGATAGAGTTCACTGCCACCTGGGGGATGCGGCAGACATTTTGAGAAAGCTTAAAGGTCCTTATGATTTCCTCTATCTGGACGGTCCCAAGGGACAATACTTAAGAGAATTACAGGAAATCGAGCCGAAGCTTACTTCTGAAGCAGTGATTGCGGCGGATAATGTGCTTTTCCGGGGACTTGTCAGGAGTAAAGAGTCCGTGCCTCACCGCTATCGCACGCTGGTGATGCGGCTCAGAGATTATATTTCCTATGTGGAAGAAAAATACGATACCCATATTTATGAAGAAGGGGACGGGCTTTCCGTGAGCCGCCCGAAAGGAATGACATGAAGAAAATCGAACTTCTCGCCCCGGCGGGAAATATGGAAAAAATGAAAATGGCCCTCCTCTATGGAGCAGATGCGGTATATCTGGCGGGAAAGGTTTTCGGCCTGCGGGCGTACGGCGGCAATTTCACGAAAGAGGAAATGAAGGAAGCCGTGGACTATGCCCACAAAATGGGGCGGAAAGTCTATGTGACGGTGAACATCATCCCGAGAAATGAAGACCTTGAAGGCCTGGATGACTATCTGAAATACCTGCAGCATATCCATGTGGATGCAGCCCTTATTTCGGATCTCGGCGTATTTTCCCTCTGCAAAGAAATGGCGCCGGATCTTCCCATCCATGTTTCCACCCAGGCAAGCTCAGCCAACTGGCGGACCGTGAAAATGTGGAAAGACCTGGGGGCATCCCGGGTTGTCCTGGCCCGGGAAGTTTCTGTGAAAGAAATGGCGGAAATCCGGAAGAAAGTGGATATCGAGCTGGAAGTTTTCGGTCACGGAGCCATGTGTATTTCCTGGTCCGGACGCTGCCTCCTTTCCAATTTCTTTACCAATGGGAAAAGGCAGTCCAACCGGGGTGAATGCATCCAGGCCTGCCGGTTCAAATATTCCGTCATGGAAGAAACCCGGCCCGGTCAGTACTGGCCGGTGGAGGAAGACGATCATGGGACCTATATTTTCAACAGCAAAGATCTCTGTATGATCGATCATATTCCCGAGCTTATCGAAAGCGGTGTTTCCTCCCTCAAAATCGAAGGACGCATGAAGAGCGTATACTATGTGGCCGCCGTCGTTTCGGCGTACCGGAAGGCCATTGATACATATTATGCCGAAGGGGGCGCCTTCAAAGTCCGCCCCGAATGGCGGGAAGAACTGGAAAAGGTCTCCCACCGTCCCTACACCACGGCCTTTGCCTTCCAGAATCCGGACCACAGCGCCCAGGAATACGTGAAATCCCAGCCCGAGCAGCCCTATGATTTCGTAGGCCTCATCCTGAAGGAAGACAGAGGAAATATGACGAATCTCGTGCAGCAGCGGAACCATTTCAGAGTGGGAGAAATCTTGGAATACCTGACTCCCCAGGGCAAAGTGGGACTGGTGGAAATCAGGAAACTCGTCAACGGGGAGGGCATTGAGGTGGAAAAAGCGCCCCATCCCCTGGAAGAATTGACCCTTACGGTAGACACCCTGCTCCCGCCCTATACCATTCTGAGGAGGCGTGCAAAACATGGATGATACAAGAGTTTACATCGAAATCCCGCCCACAGAAGTGAATTACATCAATCGCATCATCGAAGGTTACGAATACCTGGGCATCCTGACCACTCTCGACCCGAAACGGGCCATCTGCCAGATCAATTCCACGGCCGATACAAGAAATCTCGTCATTGATATTCTCACGCATCTCGATGGCGTAAAGGTGAAAATTCTCCCGGACCGGGAAGCGGCTTTGGCTGGAGTGAAATAAATAGCCGTTAGTAACTGGAGAAAGGACCTGCATTGGAAATAACGCAGGTCTTTTTATTATGTATATTTTTGAAAGCCCAAATTTCATAAGGAAACTATAGGTCTTAAAGGCTTTTGTTTTGGGGATATCGGGATTAGTTACGGGAATAACGGGAATCTCGGGGCGGTGCAACAGTAAAAAGGGCCGCAGACTTTTATAAATTCTACTTTTTTAAAAACAGGCGTTGAAGACAAAAGCTGCCATATAAAAAAGGCGGACTTTATAAATTTTATGTCCGCCACCACCCCGACAGCCCCGATACTCCCGTGTCTCCCGATACCCCCGATTCAAAAGTATTCGTCTTAAAGGTGTCTTTTCTTTATAGAAGTAAGTCCCTATTCTTCCCAAACTTTGTCATCCATTGTACAATAGAACCAGGAACAATCGGAAAATAAAGGTAAAGGAGTGATTGTTTTGGACGTAAAGAAAATACTGGAATATCTGCGGGAATGTAAAGTATTCTACCTGGCTACGGTCTCCGGGATGACCCCCAGGGTCCGTCCCATGAGCGGCGTCTGCGTGGCGGAGGGAAAACTGTGGTTTTTCATGAGAAAGACCTCGGAGCTCTATCGGGAAATCAAAGTGAATCCGAGAGTGGAAATTTCCGCCCTCCATCCGGACAAATCCTGGATTTCCATCCGCGGGAGACTTTCCGAATCCGGTGACGTGGATATGGTCCGCACCATGTGGAAAGCCTGCCGGGATGATATCCGCGACCTTTATGGCATTACGGAAGAAGAAATGGCAGTTTTCTCCCTGGAAGACGGCAGCGTGCAGCTGAAGGACAGGATTGAGGGAAGTGTGAAGAGGACGACCTGCTGAGGGCTCGGGAAGAAAGCCCTAAGTGAAATAAACCTTTGAATCGGGAATGATCGGGAATCTCGGGGATGATCGGGGTTATCGGGAAGGTGCCGCCCTGATGGGCGGCGAATATATATGGGGCCGATACGAACATGGTGCTAGGCGGCGTGTGTTGAAATATAAAACTCTGCGGCCCTTTTTTCTGCTGCGCCGCACCACCCCGATATCCCCGGGATCCCCGAAACGAATCCCGGGAACCCCGATACAAAAGTATTTATACCTATAGTTTCCTTATAATTTGAGTTAATGAAAAAGGCATCAATTTTTGAATCGGGAATTGTCGGGAATCTCGGGAATGGTCGGGGTTATCGGGAAGGTGCCGCCCTGATGGGCGGCGAATATATATGGGGCCAATGCAAACATGGCACGGGAACCTTTTGTCCATGGAGCGAATTGGGAGCGGACATAAAAATTATAAAGATCTGCGGCGCTTTTTTTCTGCTGCGCCGCACCACCCCGATATCCCCGACATCCCCGAAACTAATCCCGGTATTCCCGAAACAAAAGCCTTTGGTCTTAAGGCTTCTTTTTGAAAATACGCTGTCTCTATATTTCCCAATTGCCTCTAACCATTTCCATGAAGAAGTGTTATAATGTAAGTCACACATTATTGTCTTGACAGTAAGTAACGGACAATGAAAAATCATCATCATTAAGGAGGACAATATGTCAACGAATGGTTTGATTACCGATTTATACCAGCTCACCATGACCAATGCGCTTTTCAAAAAGGGCATGCATGAGAGAAAGGTGGTATTTGACCGTTTTTACCGTCAGAATCCATTTGGCGGCGGCTATACCGTCGTAGCGGGCCTGGCCCATCTGGTGGATTTCGTGAAGAATTTCACCTATTCGAAAGAAGATATCGATTACCTCAGGAGTCTCAATATTTTCTATCCGGAATTCCTGGATTATCTCGCCAATTTCCACTTTACAGGAAATATTTATGCCATGCCTGAAGGCACCGTGGCTTTCCCGGGAGAGCTGCTGCTCCGCTTCGAAGGGACGACCGTAGAAGCCATGATCCTGGAGACCGGACTTTCCATGATCATGAACCATGAAAGCCTCATTGCCACGAAATGCCGCCGCGTTCGGACCGTGGCGCCCCATGATGCGCTCATGGAATTCGGCCTTCGCCGGGCTCAGGGTCATTCTGCAGGTCTCTGGGGGGCCAGGGCTGCCATGATCGGCGGTTTCAACGGCACTTCCAACGTGGAAGCAGGGAAACTTTTCCATATCCCGGTCCTCGGCACCATGGCTCATTCCTGGGTTATGAGCTTTGACAACGAACTGGACGCTTTTGAAGAATATGTCCGCCAGTACCATGACAATCTCATTCTTCTGGCCGATACCTACAATGTACTGGAACTGGGTGTGCCCCATGCCATCCAGATTTTCAAGGAACTGAAGGCCAAAGGAAAGCTTCCGAAGAAATACGGAATCCGCATCGACAGCGGAGACCTCAATTATCTCTCCCAGGAAGCATCCCACATGTTTGCGGAAGCCGGTTTCCCGGATGCCATTATTTCCGGTTCCAATGATCTGGATGAATACCTCATCCAGACTCTGAAAGAACAGGGCTGCACCGTCACCAGCTGGGGCGTAGGGACGAAAATTATCACCGCCGACGGCACTTCTGCCCTGGGCGGGGTCTTCAAGATGAGCGCCCGTGAAAAAGGCGATACCTATGAACCGGTGATGAAGATTTCCAATGACGTCAGCAAGATGACAAACCCCGGCATCAAGACGGTTTACCGTTTCTATAAAAAGAAAACGGGCAAGATGATTACCGATCTCGTCTGCCTGAAAGATGAACCGGTGCCGTCCGGCGATTTCACTCTTGTCACCGAAGCCGCCAAATGGCGCAAAAAGACCCTTGAAGAAGGCACTTATACAGTGGAAGAAATTCTGAAACCGGTCATTCTGAACGGTGAAGCCGTGGAGCTTCCGTCGCTCAAGGAAACTATGGATTATGCCAATAAACAGATGGAACTCCTCTGGCCGGAATACACAAGACTTTACATGCCCCATGCCATGGAAATCAACCTCTCGCCGAAACTGCAGGAACTGAAGGCAAGGATTATCGATGAGGATCTGAAGAAGATCTGAGGCTTTGAGTCTTTGGGTAGTTACTTTGACCTGAGTCACATACGGTATTCGTGAGTCAGCCTCACCACGGCGAGCCCCGATATTGTCTATTTCGAAGTTTCGTGATTCGTGGTTCGTGATTCGTGAAGGTGGCGGCCTGATGGCCGCCGCTTTTTTAATGGGATTTTGCACAGGCGGGCTTGAAAAGCCCGCTCAGAGATAAATGAGTGCCAGGCGCTTCCCGGAATCATATGGTATAGATCACTCAAGTCGAAACGTAAAAGCCTTCCCAGGCTAGGGAGGGCGCCTGAGCGCAGCGAAGGCGGGTGGGTCGTACTGCAGGTACAAGACGAAAATGAAGGTGTGAGGGTGTGGGTCATCTGTCAGATACTATGACCTGAGTCACATACGGTATTCGGGAATTAGCCTCACCACGGCATGCCCCGGTCTTGCCATTTTCGAGATTTCGGGGTGCGGGATGCGGGGTGCGGGAAGGTGGCGGCCTGATGGCCGCCGCTTTTTTATGGGGAATTTGCACAGGCGGGGTTGA
>DKQZ01000052.1:0-10005 GCA_002471975.1 Dialister sp. UBA7295
GCGGGCGGTATCGGGAAGGATTTGTCGAACGGGGCGCAATGGAATGTGTATCAACGAACGGTACCGGGAAGAAATAGCCGAACGAGGCGCAAGTGGAAGGAGAATCAACGAACGGTACCGGGAAGGATTCGCCGAACGAGGCGCAAATGGGAGGAGAATCAACGAACGGTACCGGGAAGGATTCGTCGAATGAGGCGCAAATGGGAGGAGAATCAAGGAACGATACCGGGAAGGATTCGCCGAACGGGGCGAAAATGGAAGGAGAATCAAGAAACGGTACCGGGAAGTAAGCGTCAAACGTGGGGCAAATGAAAGGAGAATCAAGAAACGGTACCGGGAAGGATTCGCCGAACGAGGCGCAAGTGGAAGGAGAATCAAAGAACGATACCGGGAAGAAACCGCCGAACGAGGCGCAAATGGAAGGAGAAACAAAGAACGGTACCGGGAAGGATTCGCCGAACGAGACGCAGATGGAAGGAGTATCCAAAAATGGTACCGGGAAAATTGATTCGTTCAAAAGTCTGGAGACAATCCCCCGTTACCGCCCGTCTGCCGGAAATCCAAAGCCAGCACGCACAAGGCAATCTTCCCGTTAACGCCCGCTTGCCGGAAATCCAAAGCTAGCACGTACGAGGCAAACTTCCCGTTACCGCCCGCCTGACAGAAATCCAAAATCAGCACGCACAAGGCCGACTTCCCGTTACCGCCCGCCTGACAGAAACACGAAACCAGCACATACAAGGCAAACTTCCCGATCCCGCCCGCCTGACAGAAATCCGAAGTCAGCACGTACAAGGCAATCTTCCCGTTAACGCCCGCTTGCCGGAAATCCAAAGCCAGCACGTACGAGGCAAACTTCCCGTTACCGCCCGCCTGCCTGAAATCCAAAACCAGCACGTACAAGGCTAACTTCCCGTTACCGCCCGCCTGCCAGAAACACGAAATCAGCACATACAAGGCTAACTTCCCGTTACTGCCCGCCTGACAGAAATCCAAAACCAGCACATACAAGGCTGACTCCCGTTACCGCCCGCCTGACAGAAACACGAAATCAGCACAGACAAGGCCAACTTCCCGTTACCGCCCGCCTGACAGAAACACGAAACCAGCACAGACAAGGCCAACTTCCCGTTACCGCCCGCCTGTCAGAAACACGTAATCAGCACATACAAGGCCGACTTCCCGATCCCGCCCGCCTGCCGGAAATCCGAAGCCAGCACGCACAAGGCAAACTTCCCGAAATCGCCCGCCTGCCGGAAATCGAAAGCCAGCACATACAAGGCTAACTTCCCGAATCACGAATCACGAACACCCCCATGTGACTCCACCAGAAACGGGCCGGAAGCCTCCTATAGAATCTCCCTTTCCCCTTCAAGAGACTATTTTTATATCCCGCTGAATCTCCTGTATTTCCTGTATAAAATGGGCTTTTGTACAAAAGGAT
Source organism: Dialister sp. UBA7295 (assembly GCA_002471975.1). GTDB lineage: Bacteria > Bacillota > Negativicutes > Veillonellales > Dialisteraceae > Dialister. The sequence goes on from DKQZ01000052.1 coordinate 1,445, forward strand.
ATATTTATTTCCTCATTAGTACACACTCTTTGCACTCTGCTTCCTTGACTTTTTACACTTAAAGGTATACTATAAATTTGCTGAAACGAAAAAGTGTACAAATAATCGTTTTTTTATTTCAATCTTCATACCTTAAGGAGGGCTATGATGGACGCAAGAGAGAATGCTTATGTTTTATGGTTTGATGAACTTCACAGAAAGGACGTAAACCTGGTAGGCGGGAAGTCTTCTTCCCTGGGTGAACTGACCACTTCTACCGGCGTTCCCGTTCCTTACGGCTATGCGACCACCGCGCATGCATACCGTTATTTCATGGAAGCCACCGGCCAGAACAAAAAGATTCATGAACTGCTGCAGGGCCTGGACGACGTGGAAGATTCCGTAGAACTTCACGAAGTCTGCACGAAGATCCGTGAAAGCATCGTTTCCGCTGAAATGCCGGAAGACCTGGCTCAGCAGATTGGCGACGCTTATGAAGAACTGGCCAAAAAAGTGGGCGAGGAAAATCCTTATGTGGCTGTCCGTTCTTCCGCTACCGCCGAAGATCTGCCGGATGCTTCCTTTGCCGGCCAGCAGGATACTTACCTCAATATTACCGGCCGTGATATGGTCATCAGAAAAGTAAAGGAATGCTATGCTTCCACTTTCACCGACCGTGCCGTTTACTACAGAGCAAAGAAGAATTTCGACCATGAAAACGTGGCTCTTTCTGCAGCTGTCCAGATGATGGCTGACTCCAAAGTAGCCGGCGTTATGTTCACCGTGAATATTGCCAATGGTGATGATTCCTGCGTCATGATCGAAGGCTCCTGGGGCCTTGGCGAATACGTCGTTCAGGGTACCGTTACCCCGGATAACTTCATCGTCAATAAAGAAGATCTCACCATCCGTTCCCGCATCGTCAATGAAAAAGCCATCGAACTGGTTCGTAAAGAAGGCGGCGATGTAGAAGAAAGAAAAGTTCCGGAAGAAAGAGCAAAATCCCAGGCACTCACCGATGACCAGGTGGTTGAACTGGCTTCCTACGCAAAAGCTATTGAAAAACATTACGGCTGCTACATGGATATGGAATGGGCAGTCGATCACCAGGACCGCATCTGGATCCTCCAGGCTCGTCCGGAAACCGTATGGTCCAAGAAGAATAAAGAAAAGAAAGCAGGTAATGGAGAAGTGAAAATGACAACTGATCACAAAGTACTCGTTAAAGGTCTTCCGGCTTCCCCGGGAATGGCTGCAGGCAAATGCCATGTAATTACTGATCCGAAGGACATTGATGAATTCCAGGAAGGCGAAGTCCTCGTTACTACCATGACTTCCCCGGACTGGGTACCGGCTATGAAGAAGGCAGTTGCCATCGTCACTGATGCAGGCGGTATGACCTGCCACGCATCCATCGTTTCCAGAGAACTGGGTATCCCCTGCGTTGTAGGCACCAAGAGCCGCAGTGTAGAAGCAACCAAAGTCCTGAAGACCGGCCAGGATATCACCATCGACGCACAGAACGGTATCGTTTACGAAGGTATCGTAGCTGACCTTGTAAAGACCGCTGAAGCTGCTCCGGCTGCAGGCGCACCGGCTGCAGGACAGACCGTTGTAGCTGCTGAATACTTCGCACCCACCGGCACAGGCGTCCTCATGAACCTGGGCGATCCGGACCTGGCTGATAAATACGCATCTCTTCCCTGCGACGGCATCGGCCTGATGCGTGAAGAATTCATCTGGACCACCTTCATCCATGAACATCCGCTGTACCTCATCGAACAGGGCAAACCGGAAAAAGTTATCGATATGCTGGCAGAAGGCATTGCCAAAGTATGCCGTGCCCTCTCTCCGCGTCCGGTAGTACTCCGCTTCTCCGACTTCAAGTCCGGTGAATACAGAAACCTCAAGGGCGGCGACAAATTTGAACCGGTTGAACCGGCAGACCTCCTCGGCTGGAGAGGCGCTTCCCGTTACTATGATCCGAAATACACCGCTGCATTCCGCCTCGAACTGAAGGCTGTGAAGAAAGTCCGTGAAGAATTCGGCCTGAAGAACCTGAACTGCATGATTCCGTTCTGCAGAACCGTCGACGAAGCAGCAAAGGTTACCGCTATCATGAAGGAAGAAGGACTGGAAAGAGGTCCGGACTTCAAACTGTTCCTGATGGCAGAAATCCCGTCCAACATCATCCTGGCTGACAAATTCAACCAGTACGTAGATGGCTACTCCATCGGCTCCAATGATTTAACGATGCTGATCCTCGGCTGCGACAGAAACAATGATACCGTTTCCGCCCTCTTCGATGAACGCAATCTGGCTATCAAGAGAGCTGTCCGCCACCTCATCGAAACCGCACACAAAGACGGCAAGACCGTTTCCATCTGCGGCCAGGCACCGTCCGTATACCCGGACTTCACCGAATTCCTGGTAAAGAGCGGCATCGACTTCGTATCCGTCAACCCGGATATGGTCAAGGCTACCAAGAGAAATGTAGCACGCATTGAACAGAGAATCATGCTCGATGCAGCTACCGGCAGAGGACTGAAGGAAGTAGAAGACCTGAAGTGGTAATCAGGAAGCTATATGCCTCAGCTGCTCCCGTGAGTTGAACGATTCCGGCAACCGGGGCTGCGCAAGCAGTCCCGGTTTGCCTTAATTACTGGGGAAATCCCGGATACCATAAGGAAGGAGAAAAGATGCAGCTAACAAGCCGTCAGAAGGAAATAACCCGCATCGTCCGTGAAAACGGGCCTATTACGGGGGAAATGATAGCAGACCGACTGCACGTTACCAGAAGCGCCCTGCGCGGAGACCTGGCTGTCCTTCTTTCCGGAGAAGTGATTGCCGCCAGGCGAAGACTGGGTTATTACTACCTGGGCGGGGGAGAAGACCCGGCGGCCGCAGAAATCAGATCCTGCACCGCAGAAGCCTGCATGTCCAGGCCGGTCCTTGTAAATGCGGACTCCAATGCCTATGATGCAGCAGTCCTCCTTTTCACCGAGGACATTGGAACCCTCTTTGTAGGTAAAGAAGATGATGTGCTGGGGGTAGTGTCCCGCAAGGACCTGCTGAAGACCGCCATGGGCCGCGAAGATATGGCCAAGGTGCCCATTTCCATGGTCATGACTTCCCGTTCCAAGATGATCTACGCAGAGCCTGACGAAGATATGGTTTCTATTGCGCAGAAACTCATCGATTATGAAATCGACTGCCTGCCGGTAGGCGTTTTCCACAATGTAAACGGGGAAAGAAAATTCAAGCTGAAAGGTCGTATTTCCAAGACAAATATTACCCGACTCTTCCTGGAACTGGGAAAGGGCAGGGACAGATAAGGAGTGAATCCATTGACAAAGATTCCGGAAGTGTATGTAGTCTCCGATTCCCTTGGAGAAACGGCGGAAAGCGTGGCCAAGGCCACCATCAGCCAGTTCGATGAAGATATCGACATCGTCAGAGTCCCCTTCATCCGTCACGGGGAACAGGTACAGAAAGTGCTGGAAGAAGCGGTTGCCCATCATGCGGTCGTCTGCCACACCCTGGTGAGCCCGGAACTTCGCCAGACCTTTGAAAAAATCGCAAAAGAAAAGAATGTGCATTATGTGGACATCCTGGGACCCATGATGAATCTGGTAGGCACCATTTCTTCCACCAAACCGAGAATGAAACCGGGCATCATCCACAAACTGGATGAAGAATATTTCAAAAAAGTGGCGGCCATTGAATTTGCCGTGAAATACGACGATGGAAAGAACCCTGCAGGTTTTGAAAAAGCAGACGTGGTCTTAATCGGCGTATCCCGCACCTCAAAGACCCCTCTTTCCATGTACATGGCCCACAAGAAATTCAAGGTGGCCAATCTTCCCCTCGTTCCGGAAGTGCCGCTGCCGGAAGAAATCTTCCGCGTGCCTCCGTACCGCATCATCGGACTCATTATTGATCCTTACAAACTCAATACCATCAGGAGTGAACGAATGAAGGCCCTGGGCTTCTCCGGCACCGCCAACTATACGGACATCGCCCGGATTGAAGATGAACTGGCCTATGCCAAAGAAGTCATGCGCCAGCTTCACTGCCTCGTCATCGACGTATCCAACAAAGCCATCGAAGAGACAGCCAGCCGTATCATGGCCATCGTTCAGAGAAATAAAGAAGTGTATGGGGATAAGTATTGATTTGTTCGTTAACCGTATGGTAAGACCCGCCCTTTGGGGCGGGTTTCTTTTGTTTCCGGAAACTTTTGAATCGGGGGTATCGGGAGTCTCGGGGAAATCGAGGCTGCCGGGAAGGTAGCGGCGCTGATGCGCCGCCGATCATTTATGGGGAATGTACACGGGCAGGGGAAAATACATTTCCACAATGATTGGGAGCCAAAGGCCGTCGGCAGAGCCGACTATATAAATTGGTTTCCCGCAGGGAAACCATATCCTTCCCGATAATCCCGATTTTCCCGACAGCCCCGACACTCCCGAACAGCTCAATTGAAATATAATGAATTTCCCGAGTTTGAGTACAAATCCTCCCATCCATGCTAAAATATATATAACAACTATGATTTTCGATGGATAAGGAGGAAGCTATGCTGGTTCGTGAACGGAGTGAGGAAATAGAGAAGAAGCTTCTTTGCAGCCGGGCGGCGCTTGCAGTGAATGCAGAAAGGGCGAGAGCGGAAGAGAGAGATCCTCTTCGCACCGATTTCCAGCGGGACAGGGACAGGATCCTTCACTGCAATTCTTTCCGGCGGCTGAAGCACAAGACCCAGGTGTACATCGCTCCCATGGGCGACCATTACAGGACCCGCATGACCCATACCCTGGAGGTGGCCCAGATCGGGCGGACCATGGCCAGGGCCCTTCGCCTCAATGAAGATCTGGTGGAAGCCATCGCCCTTGGTCACGACCTGGGGCATACGCCTTTCGGCCATGTGGGAGAACAGGCGCTGCAGGAAACGGCCGGTCACTTTGAACATAATGAGCAGAGTGTGCGGATTGTGGAAAAACTGGAAAAAGAGGGCGAAGGACTGAACCTGACAGAAGAAGTGAAAGATGGTATCCTTAACCACTGCGGTCATCTGCAGGCCCATACCCTGGAAGGAGCTATTATCAAGTACGCAGACCGTATCGCCTACCTGTGCCATGACTATGATGATGCTGAGAATATGGGCCTCATCGGGGAGAGCGATCTTCCCGATGACGTGCGGGCAAGGCTGGGCACCACCCATTCTTCCATGATTACTGCCATGGTCACCGATGTGGTGGACCATTCCATGCAGGATGAGAAAGACGGTATCCACATGTGCCCGGAGGGAGACAGGATCCTTCTCAAATTCCGCTCTTTCATGTTTAAAGAAGTTTACATGTCGGAAAATCTCATCCCGGACCGCAAGCGGGGCAGCAATGTGGTGAAAATGCTTTACCATTACTATACGGAGCAGAAACCGGACGGCACGTATTACGAAGACCGTCTCCCAAAGAAACAGGTGCGCCTGGCAAAAGGAAATATACCCCGGGCAGCGCTGGACTATATTTCCGGACTCACTGATAATTTTGCCATCAATCTCTTTGAAGATATATTCGTGCCCAGGTATTGGACTTTCAAGAAAGAATAACACTAAGTGAGAAGGGAAACTGATTTTCCGATAGCTTTTGAATCGGGGTTGTCGGGGGTATCGGGATTGTCGGGAAGGATATGGTTTTCCTTCGGAAAACCAATTGATAGAGTGCGCTTCGCGCACGGGCCTCTGGCCCTGCCCATGGATTGCTGTCATTCATTTTGGCAATTCTTTCGCACGTAAAAATATAAATGGCGCGCTTCTTATATGTGCGCGCCACATTCCCTTACCCCTCGGCGCCGCAGGTGCCGTATAGAAAGGAGTCTTACATATGGAGGATGTGAAGGATCTCATTGGACGGCTTATGGACCGCGTGGACAGTGCTGTAGACAGTGCTACCGGAAGCGGAGGCTATTCCGATGGAGAACTGAAACGGCAGATCAATGCCATCTACAGTATTTACGCCAGCATTGTAGGCTCTGAGCGGATCATCGTGCAGGCCAGCCGTTTCAATGCATTGAAATATATTCATGATGAAAATCCAAGAATCCGCCTCATCGGGCTGCAGCGTCTCATCATGGAGAATAAGGATTACAGCCATACGCCGACGGATGAGGAAATTCCCCTGATTCTTGACCAGCTGGAGGACAGGCTGGCAGAAATGCTGGCCCGCCAGGCAGTGGAGCGGCAGCTGGAGGAAAAAATCGCAGACCGCCTGGAGGAACGGCATCAGGAGTATGTGAATGAGATCCGCCAGGAAATCATTGAGGAAGAAACGGAAACCACCGAATCTCCTGCGGCCAGACATAAAATGGAAAAACTGGAAGCTCTCGACAAAGTGAAGCTCACCAGTACCATCATGCAGATCGTGCGTCCCGCAAAACTCTCGGAAATCGTGGGTCAGGACCGGGCCGTTCGTGCGCTGGCCTCCCGCATCGCTTCTCCCTACCCGCAGCATCTCATCCTTTACGGTCCGCCGGGGGTGGGCAAGACCACGGCTGCCCGCCTTGTGCTGGATGAAGCAAAGAAACTTCCCTATACCGCCTTTGGCGAAAATGCGCCTTTTGTGGAATGTGACGGAACCACCCTTCGCTGGGACGAAAGGGATATCACAAATCCTCTCATCGGCTCCGTCCATGATCCGATTTACCAGGGGGCAAGGAGAGATCTGGCCGATGATGGAATTCCGGAACCGAAACCTGGCCTTGTGACCGATGCCCACGGGGGAATCCTCTTCATCGATGAAATTGGTGAACTGGACCCCATGATGCTGAATAAACTGCTGAAAGTCCTCGAAGACAAGCGGGTCTATTTCGAATCGGCCTATTATGATGAAGAAGACCCGGCAGTGCCCGATTATATCAGAAAGCTTTTCAAAGAAGGAGCGCCGGCGGATTTCATCCTCATCGGCGCGACCACCCGGCAGCCTTCGGAAATCAATCCGGCCATCCGGTCCCGCTGCGCCGAAGTTTTCTTCGAACCTCTCCAGCCGGACCATGTGGTGGAAATCGTAAACCGTGCGGCAGAGAAACTGAAAGTCACTCTCGAAGAAGGAGTGGCAGAGCTCATCAGCACCTATACCATGGAAGGCAGAAAGGCGGTCTCCCTTCTGGCCGATGCCTACGGACTTGCCGTATATGAAGCGGGGAGCGCGGAAAATGTCCGTATTTCCCTGGACCTTATGAAACGGACCGCCCAGGCCAGCCGTCTTTCGCCCTGGCTTTCCAAAGCAGCGGTTAAGGAGCCGAAAATCGGTCATATCTATGGCCTTGGAGTGGCCGGCTACTGGGGAAGCACCATTGAAATCGAAGCGGCTGCATTCCCGGCAAGGGAAAAAGGACGGGGTACCATCCGTTTCAATGATACCGCCGGTTCCATGGCCAAGGATTCCGTGGCTACGGCGGCAGCCGTGGTCAGGGGAATTGCGGGCAAGGACCTTTCCGATTATGACCTTCATGTGAATATCATCGGTGGTGGAAATATCGACGGTCCATCGGCAGGCTGTGCCATCACCTGTGCCATCCTCTCAGCAGTGGAAAAAATCCCTCTCCGCCAGGAATATGCGGTGACCGGTGAAGTCTCCCTGTCCGGGGAAGTGAAGCCGGTAGGGGGTGTGGCGGAAAAAGCCTTCGGCGCCCGTCAGGCAGGCCTCAAGGGACTCTTCGTGCCGGAAGAAAACAAGGCCGATATCGACCCGAAAACCGCAGGGGTGGAAGTGATTCCCGTGAAGACGATTGCGGAAGTGCTGGACCGGCTGCTGGTGAAATAAGTTTTTTCTTTAAGCAAACATAGAGAAAATCGTCGTTCTTTCTTCGTGAAGACGGGCGATTCGAGGTTATAAGGTACCTTTCATATTTCATATAAAAATATTTTATGTGAAAATTTCAAAAATAAAAACGCTTTTTTGTACTATATGGGTAGAGCAAAGAAATTCGCGGAAAACTCCGCTGCGGCCATTCTCAGAGAAGGCGGAGGCGATGACGGAGCTCACAGAACTATATGGCGCCATGTAGAAAATCAGCCGGCAGTGAGCCGGGAGAAGGAAGCCACAGAGCGGATCATTCAGAGAGCCCCCGCCTGTGGCTTCTTGTGATGGTACGATGAGAAAGCCCTTCATTCGAAAGAGTGGAGGGCTTTTTTGCGTCCTGCGCCGGGCCGCTCCTCTGGCGGAGGGACGAAGGGCATATTCTATCGTAATTGTTACCGGAATATCTACAAATTACAAATGTCATGATATAATAAAGCAAAATACCTGCCATGGTTCAATGCAAGGAGGAAGAACGCCCATGAGCGAAGGCCATATATGGCTTGAATTGATTGTCATCATTATCCTGGTCCTGGGGAACGCAGTCTGCTCCCTGGCGGAAATCGCCATCGTAGGGGCCCGTAAGACGAAGCTGCAGGAGATGATTGATGAAGGAAATAAGAGCGCCGTCTATGCGCTCCGTCTGGCCGAAAGGAAAGAGGAACTGTTTTCTACCATCCAGGTGGGGATCACGTCCATCGGCATCCTGACGGGTATGTTTTCCGG
>DKQZ01000052.1:10077-17617 GCA_002471975.1 Dialister sp. UBA7295
GCCGAAGTGGATCGCCATAGCCATTCCGGAGAAAGCGGCCTGCTTCGTCGCCCGGCCCATGATCCTTGTGGCCACCATCTGTAAACCGCTGGTCCTCTTTTCCACCTGGTCCACCAAAGTGGTGGTTTCCATGATGGGCATCAAAATGGGCACCGAGCAGCCTGTTTCCGAGGAAGAAATCAAAGTCCTCCTCCAGCAGGGCGCCAAGATGGGTACTTTCGATAAAGAAGAACCGGAAATCATTGACAACGTTTTCGAGCTGAACGACCGGACCGCTGCCGACTGCATGACGGCAAGGCCCCAGCTCACCTGGATTGACCTCGAAGACGATGAAAAGAAAATATGGAAGGATATTTCCGAATCCTCCCATTTCCGCCTGCCTGTGGGGAGCGGCTCCCTGGATGAATTCAAGGGCCTGGCAGACGTATCGGAAGTGCTGAAGGACCAGCATGACCATCCGGGAAAAGCACTGAAGAAATCCATCATGGATACGGTGCATACGACGATTTACATCCCGGAAACACTGATCCTTACCAAAATTCTGAAACTCTTCAAGACGAGAGGGGTGCATGAAGCTATTGTCATCGACGAATACGGTACCCTGTCCGGCCTCGTCACGCTTCATGATTTACTGGAAGAAATCGTGGGCGATATGCCCGGCGGTGAGGAAGATATCCTGGAAGAGCAGAATAAATTCATTCGCAGGAGCGACAATTCCTGGCTGGTGGAAGGACTCTGCTCCATCGATGATTTTCGTGAATATTTCCACATAGAAGACGAATTTCCCGGAGAAGCCGAAGGCTACTACAAGACGCTGGGCGGCTTCATCACCTATTCTCTGGGCTACATTCCCAAAGAAACAGAAAAGACAAAATACGGCCGGTACACCTTTGAGGTGGTGGACTGTGATAACCGCCGCATCGATAAAGTACTGGTGACCAGAGGAAAAGAAAAGGAGAAATAAAATGGATACAGAAGAAACAACGGAAAAATCACTGGGCGAGCGCATCCTTGCCCTCCGTCAGGAACTGGAGGAGAATAAAGGCTTCCTTCAGACCTACATGCTCGCTCCTTCCGACGACCTCCGTCCGGCGGAAGAAGAAAGGATTCGTGAAGTTTCCCGCCTGGCCGATGAAATGGTGGACATCCTGAATGAAATGATGGAGGAAAACAATTCCAGTGCCGTGGAAGATGTGATGAACGATGATGTGGACCTGGAATTCAAGACCCACACCCTGGGTGTGGCTGACGGTTCCGATAACATTGAAGGCGACTGGAACCTGGATGAAGAGGAAATGAAGGAAATCAGCGAAGCCAGCCTGCCGGAAGCCGAAGAAATCCTGGAGAAGAAGAAACAGAAGAAAGAAAAGAAATCCTGTCATTCGAAGAAAGAAAAGAAATCAAAGAAAGATAAGAAGAATAAAAAGGATAAGAAATCCAAAAAAGAGAAAAAGGGGAAAGAGGCAGAAGAGCAGGCTGCGGATTGATTCATATGGTGTGAATCGTTCTTCGTTGTTCGTTATTCGTTCTTCGTGAAGGATATGGCTGCTTTGCAGCCAACCGTATATAACGGCCTCCGGCCCCTCTTATGGATTGATGAAAAGAGCATGCTTCCGGAAGGGGCATGCTCCCTGTATTTGGAATAGAAATGGTTCAGTCTTCTTACTGCTGATGGCTGATGGCTAACCACTAAAAACTAAAAACTAAGAACTAAGCACTACAGACTGACAAGGAGGAAAGATATGCCCAATTACGCTGCCCCGGGAGAAGTCATGTACCATACCGGGCTTACGAAGGAAATGATTGAGGGCGCGAAATATGCCCTGGTCCCCGGAGATCCGGGACGGGTGGAAGGCCTGGCAAAAGCACTGGATGAAAAAGCGGTCTATGTATGCTCTCATCGTGATTTCACCACCTGGAAAGCAAAAGTGGCGGGGAAAACGGTTCTCGTCATGTCTACCGGCATGGGCGGTCCCTGCGTGACTTTTGCAGTGGAAGAACTGGCCCGCCTGGGCGTTACCACTTTCATCCGGGTAGGAACCACCGGTTCCATTCAGGAAGACCTGAATCTGGGAGATCTGGTCATCAATAAAGGGGCGGTCCGGGAAGACGGAGCCTCGAAAGCCTATGCACCTTTCAATTATCCGGCCATGGCCGATATGCGGGTGACATTGGCTCTGGAGCAGGCGGCAAAGGAACTCAGGGTTCCATACAAAACCGGTATTTCCATTTCCACCGACTCCTTCTGGCCCGGCCAGGAACGGTATGACAGCTTCAAAGGCTATGTGGTGAGAAGACTTCAGGGAAGCCTCAATGAATACCGCTCTCTTGGCTGCACGAATTTTGAAATGGAAAATGCCACCCTTTTCACCCTGACCTCCGTGCTGGGCCTCAAAGCAGGCTCCATCTGCGGCGTCGTGGCCAAAAGGACAGACAGCGAATCCGTGGCGCCCCATGAAGTATACGAACTGGCGGAAAAACGGTTCCAGGCAGTCGTAAAAAGAGCGATGGAAATGATGATGGGGAGATTTATGGTGACCATCTGAGTCAATAAAAAAGAATAACTTTTGTTTCGGGGCTGTCGGGATTCATTTCGGGGATATCGGGGCTGTCGGAAAGGTGAGCGCCCTGGGGGCGCTCGATTTTTTATGGTCTTTTGTCAGGTAAGTTTAATGCGGTGTATTCTATTTTATATATTGGCGGGCTTTTATACTGATGCCCGCCACCATCCCGAGTCTCCCGAAACTCCCGATACACCCGATACCCCCGATTCAAAAGTCTTGAATTTTTTTATGTAAACAACACTATATAAGGGTTGAACACGTTTTCCAAAAACCTCATCTCCCCCTTGCGCTTACCTTAAAAATCATTTATCATAATAGCGATATACTGCATTATTTTCAGAACCGGAATTAAAGGAGTTTCCAATAATGAGAGCAAGAGGTCTTTTATTTGGTGTGGCTGTGGCATTTGGCGTATGGAATATCATCAACAGTGGTGTCACTGTGCGGTCTGTCGCCATCCTGGCCATGATCCTGGTCTGCCTGGCCATCAATTTCTATAATTACCAGCAGAAGAAAAAAGCCAGAGAAGAAGCGGAGAATGAAGTTCGGGAGAAGGAAGAAATCCGCCAGCTCCGCGCCCAGGCAAGGCGTAAACAGAATCACAGACAGAGAAGACATAATAAGAAGTAATTCCAGTCTGATTGCATTTCCGGGGCCTTCGGGCCTTTTTCAGTGAATCAAATTGAGGCTTTTATGGAATATATGCCGGCCGCCCTGATGTATCGCTGGGCCGTCTTTATCCTGCTGGTGGTGGGACTCGTTCTTCTTGCCAAACATAAAGTCCTGACGCCCTTCGTCTTCTGGTCAAGGGTCCAGTACTATACGTTTTCCACCTTCACCCTCTTTGTGGTCTGGCTGGGAGCCACCCTTTTCCGGGTGGATTTTCCTTTCCTTTACAGCGCTGACTGCCGCTACATCGTGGCGGCCAGCCTGGGAACCCTTTCCCTCATGTACCACCTTATCGTGAGACCGGGGGCCATCCGTACCCACAAATTGAACGACATCAGCTACGAGCATTTTTCTTTCTATAATTACATATTTCACTACTTCATCCCCATCCTCATGACGGTGGACTATATTTTCTTCGTGAACAAGACTGATATGCACTGGTACACCATGTTCACCTGGATGATTTATCCTGCCTTCTACGTGGTTTTCGTGTATTTCCGCGCCTGGGTCACCATCGTCACCCACGGGAAGTCCCATCTCTATCCCTATACCTTCATGGATCCCAATTACCATGGCATCTGGGACATCACGAAAGGCTGCCTTATCGTGGGCGCCCAGTTTTTTGTCATAGGTGTCTTTGTCTACGCCGCGGGAGAAGGACTATGGCTCCTCGGCATCCCTCCGGTCTCCTGGACGTATAATGGGTAGTATGCAGTAGTCAGCAGTTAGTGATTAGTGATGAGTGAGACGTAAGTGACGGGCCGGAAATAGAAGGCCCGCCATTTTTATATGGCTAAGCAGGATTGGTTTGCACCTTCCAGATTAAAAGCTGACAACTCATTACTAACTACTCATCCCTTTCTTTTTTCAACCGGAAATATATGCTATAATATTTCCATCGCGTTTTATGGAACTATTTCCACTGCTTTTGCTGAAGGAGTCATTCATGGCAAAGACAACTGAGACGAAAGATTTCGTCGACCATTCGATTTTCTACAGATTCTACGCCCTGCCTCTGGCGATCGGCTATATCCTCTGGCTGGCCTACATCGGCTATACGGATATTTACTACGGTCTTATGATCAACCATCATGTGCCGGTTATCGACGTAGGTATCCAGCTTGCCATCCTCTGGTGGCTGCTTGACATCACCCTGACGAAGACCACCTACCGGCTTGAAAAAGACAAGCTTTACATGATCAAGACGGGTCTCTGGACGAAGAAGGAACTGAACCTTCCCTACGAAGATATCTTCGGCGTTCACCATTTCAAAAACCAGCTGATGAAACCGGTCACCTACCGCTATACCTTCCATGAATATTCCAAGCTGGATAATCGTCCCATCTGGTCCCTGCTCTATGATATCGGCAGCGACAAGAAAGTAGGCCGTGTCCTCATGAAAGCATCGGAAGAATTCTGGAAAGAATTCGAAAAGCGCATGCCCGGCCAGATCCGGATCCCTCAGGAAGAAGTGGTCATGTTTACCTACAAGGCCATGGAAAAGAAACTCCGGGACCAGGGCTATTTCAAGGACCATCCGGAAATGTCCTTTGAAGAAGGAATCAAGCAGCTCCGCCAGAAAGGCACTGAAATGGGCGGCCGTGAAGACGAACTGACGGGCGCTGACTTCCATGGAGAAGAAGTGGAACTGGAAAACGGCACTTCCAAAGAAACCCTGGAAGCTGCCCGCCGCAGAAAAGCCATCCGGGATGAGGAACCGGAAAAAACGGCAAAGACTGAAACAGAACCGGCCCCAGCAGAGAAAGCCCCTGAAAAGCCGGAAACGAAAGAAGAACCGGACGACCATAAAGAATCTGAAAAGAAATAAGGAAAAGCACCCCGCTCCGGCAGGGTGCTTTTTTGCTGCAGCCGGCAGCGGGGTATAAATAAGGGGAGGCTCCCATTATAGAAAATATAGTATACTATGCATTTAAGGAGCGCAGGTACCATTTATTGGAAACAGGGAAATCGATTTGCCGCTAGGCCCTAAAATGCAAATGACAGAGCGGTCTGATTTGCATTAAATACATAGTACACGATGGAATCGAAAAACAATTACATAGCACACTATGCAGTTAAAAAGAGGATGCAAAGGACTTTGCATCTTTATTTTTTTACATAAGATGGAAAGGGGAATAATTGGCGTCTTTTGGAAACGCAAAAGGGGTGAAAACGCCGATAAACACTGAATTTTTGCGGTTGAAAAGGAGAGGGGTCATGCATAGAATAAACATAGATGCCTATGTATTTTCAGATACATGGATGAGAGTCCCGCCCCGGGACTGTGACGAAGGAGGATAGCCGGTTGACCAGGGGATTCAAGAATTTTCCGGTGTACGGATTCATATCGGGAATTCAGCAATTATTCTTTCAAAACTTTATATGAGTCCCAATTTCCGGAAATATTTCCCATGAAAATCCGCAGCGCATCGAAACGGGGATACATGGGAAGCTATTCAAAGGAAGGTGAACCTTTATGGATCCAGCCATTACTACACTGTGTGTACTGGCAGTAGCAGCATTCCTGTTTGTTACCGAACTGATCCCTCTGGCTGTCACCGCTATGGCAGCCTGCACCGCTCTCGGTATCCTCGGCGTACTTCCGTCCAAACAGGTATATGCAGGTCTTTCCAACTCCACCGTCGTACTCTTCGGTGGTATGTTCGTTATCGGCGCGGCTATGTTCAAGACCGGCCTCGCTGAAGCTATTGGTCTGTGGGTAGTTAACAAAGCAGGCACCAGGGAAGTTCCGCTGATGGGCGCTATCATGCTGGTTACCATTGCCCTGTCCTCCGTATCCTCCAATACCGGTACCGTAGCATGCCTCATGCCGGTTATCATCGGTATTGCAAACGCTGCTCATGTAGCTCCGTCCAAGGAACTGATGCCGCTGGCTATTGCAGCTAACGTCGGTGGTACCATTACCATGATCGGTACTCCGCCTAACGTTATCGTTACCGGCGCCCTGTCTGCTGCTGGACTTCCGTCCTTCGGTTTCTTCGAATTCGCATTCATCGGTATTCCGCTGTCCATCATCGTTCTGGTTTATATGCTGACCATCGGCCGCAAGACCATTCCGGAACATGGTGCAGGTGAAATGGATGAAGAAGCAGTCAAAGCAGCCAAGGAAGAAGCAGGTGCTTCTGACGACAATGCTCCGAAGAACAAGACCAAGATGATCATCTCCGGCCTTATTATGGTCGGCGTAGTTGCAGCTATGGCCCTGAACCTCAAGACTGTTCCGCTGCACACAGCCGCAGTTACCGGCGCAATCCTCTGCGTCATCACCGGCTGCCTGAAAGAAAAAGAAGCCTATGCAGGCATCGACTGGGTAACCATTTTCCTGTTCGCAGGTATGCTTTCCGTAGCAACCGCTATGGATAAGACCGGCGCAGGCAAACTGATTGCCGATACCGTCGTAAACATGATGGGCGATCATCCGAATCCGCTCGTACTCTGCGCAGTACTGTACCTCATTTCCAACGTCCTCACCCAGTTCATGTCCAATACCGCTGCTGCTGCCCTTCTTGCACCAATCGGTATTTCCATTGCACAGTCCATCGGCGCTGACCCGAAGCCGGTACTGATGGCACTCGGTATTGCAGCATCCATGGCTTATGCAACCCCGATGGCTACTCCGCCAAACACCCTGGTTCTCGGACCTGGCGGATTTACTTTCAATGACTACGTCAAAGTCGGCGTACCGCTCTGCGTGATTACCTTCATCGTATCCGTACTGCTGATCCCGATTTTCTGGCCATTCTTCCCGGGTTAATCTCTGGGAGCATTTTTAGAAATTTCTATTTCCAGAGCCTCCGGCATCGGAGGCAGGAAATACTGTATGGGGCAGCTTCCCCATGAGTATTGAAAAATACTTGAATAAGAAAGGTGGATTTTACATGGATACTCCGGGCCCACTTTCTATTTGTATTACCAACATGGTTATCGTATTCGTAGTTCTGATTTTCCTGGCTTTCATCATTCAGCTCATCCACGTAGTGGATCCGACCAAGAACAAAGCAAAGAAATAATTAGAAATACAAATCAAATAACCAACTAGGAGGTAACAAATATGGATGGCTTTATGAGAGCACTGGTTTCCGTATGGACAGACTCCGGCTTTGCCGCTCTGACCTGGGAAAACATTGTCATGATTATTGTAGGGCTGATTCTGCTCTACCTGGCAATCGCAAAAGACTATGAACCTCTTCTGCTGATGCCGATTGCATTTGGTGATATTATGGCCAACTTCCCGAATACCGGTTTCGAAACCGATATGGGCGTCATGATGGCTATTGGTTTTGGTA
>DKQZ01000052.1:17646-17952 GCA_002471975.1 Dialister sp. UBA7295
CCCAGATCGGCGTATTCGTAGCCCTCGCAGGCGCTATGGCTCTTGGCTTCAACGTTCAGGAAGCAGCATCCATCGGTATCATCGGTGGCGCTGACGGCCCGACCGCTATTTATCTGACTTCCAAACTGGCTCCCCATCTGCTGGGTGCCATTGCAGTAGCAGCTTACTCCTACATGTCCCTGGTTCCGCTGATTCAGCCGCCAATCATGAAACTCTGCACCACCAAAGAACAGAGAAGAATCAAGATGGTAAACCTTCGTCCTGTTACCCGTTTCGAAAAGGTAGCATTCCCGATCGTCGTAGCCA
>DKQZ01000052.1:18064-20801 GCA_002471975.1 Dialister sp. UBA7295
CAGGCCTGACCATGACCGGTGAAAAATTCCTCCGTCTCCAGACCATTGAAATCATCATCCTCGGCCTTGTTGCCTTCGCAGCAGGCACCGCAGGCGGCGTACTCTTTGGCCAGGTCATGAGAATTGCATCCGGCAACAAGATCAACCCGCTGATTGGTTCCGCAGGCGTATCTGCCGTTCCGATGGCTGCCCGTGTATCCCAGGTTGTCGGCCTGAAGGATAACCCGTCCAACTACCTGCTGATGCAGGCCATGGGCCCGAACGTAGCAGGCGTCATTGGTACCGCAGTAGCAGCAGGCACCATGCTGGCTCAGTTCGGAGGCTGATTCTTAGTCTCACGGCAATAAAAAACATCCTCTTCGGAGGATGTTTTTTTATTGCCTGTTTGAGAGATAGATGGATTGAGTCAGCTGCGGTATTCGTGGGTTAGCCTCACCGCGGCACGCCCCGGAAGAGTCAGAAGCGAGATTTCGGGGTGCGGGATGCGGGGTGCGGGAAGGTGGCGGCCTTTCGGCCGCAGATTATATGGGGAATGTGCACAGGCGGGGTGAAGGCTCATTAGTACAAATTGGGGACCGAAGGCCGTGTGCGTCAGCGCATTATATAAAATTGGTTCGCGGAGCGAACCATATCCTTCGCTTAACACTTACCACTTGAATGGCTATAAAATGACTCAATACCCTATTATTCAAAAAATCTAAACCGGCGAGAAATAAAGGAGCCCTAAATATTTCATTTAGAGGCCTGGAAGAAGAACATAGACAACTATATAAAATGGGAAATGCGAAATGCGTCCGATTCGCATAAAATCATAGTATACAATATAATAGCGTACTATAATTTTTTAAACCGGATTAAATGACATGCATTTGCGATAAAAAAGAGGCAGTTTTGCACCTGAAAACTCATTTGTTCGGTGCCATTTTTACGGTTTACAATACTCAAAATAATCAGTAATGATGCGCAAAAGCAAGTTACATAGTATACTATGCGTATTTGCGGTTCATTTGCACCGTTTTTAAAATAAGCATAGGTGCCTATGTAATGCATGGCAAGTGCATTTACATGGATGTGAGCCCTTCCCCGGGACTGTTTCGAAGGAGGATAGCAGGTTGACTATGGGGCATTGAATTGTATTCCGGAAATCTTTTCGGGATTCATGTTTTGGAATTCAGCAATTATTCTTTTAAAACTACATATGAGTCCTAACTTTCCGGATATTCCGTTCTGTCCTCCTATCGCACCTTGAAGGCGGCAACACACGGAAAAATCAAAAGGAAGGTGAACCTTTATGGATCCAGCCATTACTACACTGTGTGTATTGGCAGTAGCAGCATTCCTGTTTGTTACCGAACTGATCCCTCTGGCTGTCACCGCTATGGCAGCCTGCACCGCTCTCGGTATCCTTGGCGTACTTCCGTCCAAACAGGTATATGCAGGTCTTTCCAACTCCACCGTCGTACTTTTCGGTGGTATGTTCGTTATCGGCGCGGCTATGTTCAAGACCGGCCTCGCTGAAACCATTGGTCTGTGGGTAGTTAACAAGGCAGGTACCAAGGAAGTTCCGCTGATGGGCGCAGTTATGCTTGTAACCATCATCCTGTCCTCCGTATCTTCCAATACCGGTACCGTTGCCTGCCTCATGCCGGTTGTCATCGGTATTGCAAACGCAGCAGGAGTAGCTCCGTCCAAGGAACTGATGCCTCTGGCTATTGCAGCTAACGTCGGTGGTACCATCACCATGATCGGTACTCCGCCAAACGTTATAGTTACCGGCGCCCTCTCCGCTGCTGGACTTCCGTCCTTCGGCTTCTTCGAATTCGCCCTTATCGGCGTTCCGCTGTCTGTCATCGTTCTGGTTTACATGCTGACCATCGGCCGTAAGACCATTCCGGTTAAATCCGCTGGCGCTATGGATGAAGAAGCAGTAAAGGCAGCTAAGGAAGAAGCAGGCGCTTCTGACGACAATGCTCCGAAGAACAAGACAAAGATGATCATCTCCGGTCTCATCCTGGTCGGCGTAGTTGTCGCTATGGCTCTGAAACTGAAGACTGTTCCGCTGCACACAGCCGCTGTTACCGGCGCAATCCTTTGCGTCATCACCGGCTGCCTGAAAGAAAAAGAAGCCTATGCAGGCATCGACTGGGTAACCATTTTCCTCTTCGCAGGTATGCTTTCCGTAGCAACCGCTATGGATAAGACCGGCGCAGGCAAACTGATTGCCGATACCGTCGTAGGCATGATGGGTGATCATCCAAATCCGCTCGTACTCTGCGCAGTACTGTACCTGATTTCCAACGTACTGACCCAGTTCATGTCCAACACCGCATCTGCAGCCCTTCTTGCACCAATCGGTATTTCCATTGCACAGTCCATCGGCGCTGACCCGAAGCCGGTACTGATGGCACTCGGTATTGCAGCTTCCATGGCTTATGCAACCCCGATGGCAACCCCGCCGAACACCCTGGTTCTCGGACCTGGCGGATTCTCTTTCAATGACTATGTCAAAGTCGGCGTACCGCTCTGCGTGATTACCTTCATCGTATCCGTACTGCTGATCCCGATTTTCTGGCCATTCTTCCCGGGCTGATCGATTCCGGTCCTCTCAGGATTTTGAAAGAGTCAACAATGAATTTTGCTGCAAACCTCTCCCGGGGCTCGTCCTCGGGAAGGCACAGCCTGTATGGGGCAGTTCCCCCAGAGATATTGAAAAATATCTGAACAAAGAAAGGTGGAT
>DKQZ01000094.1 GCA_002471975.1 Dialister sp. UBA7295
AGTTTTCAAAGAATCATCGCTCCAAGCGACTTGATTATCATATCACGAGGTTTCGCTTTTGTCAAATTATTTTTTCAAATTTTTACAAAAACTTTTTCGTGATGCCGCGAGTTGCGGTTTCATGATAATAACATATTTGTTTGAACCTGTCAACAATTTTCTTCATTTCCGTTATTTCTGAAGCTGTCTCTTGTGTTCAAGCGTATGTTATTATAGCAATTTGTATTTTTTCTGTCAAATACACCGGTTGACCGGCTGCCTGTTTTTACCTCTCCTGTTTTTTATAAAGTGTCTACATAAATTTCAATTTATAGTATGCTTGTTTATATTTTATTTCTTATGAAGGCTGTCTTATATGTTTGATCTTTACGGCCTCTACTATCTATTATGAATTCTTTTTCTTAAATGAGGGAAAATGAAGGGTAAAAAGGATTTCAGACTGTCTTTAATTTTCATTTTCCTTTTGGTCTTTTTCTTTTGTTTTATTCATTTCAAAGTTATAATAAAGATAGAATCATCAGTTTGTAAAGGAGGGTTTCCATGAAGAAGATATTGATTTCCACTGCACTGGCCTCTCTGCTTCTGGCCTGCTCCGTTTCCGCCAACTGGGTCACCGGTGAGGCCACGGTACTTGCCGTTAACCGGGGAGAGGCTGCTTTTCATACGATTCTTTCTTCCCAGCAGCGTCTGGATGCCGGTATAACGGCCGGTGAATGCGGAATGGGAGATGTCATTTTCTCTACGGCTTCTTCCGACACTAAGCTGACTCTGAATTTCCCGGTTCGCCAGGTATCAGGCACCAGCAGTGATGGCAGCAGTTATACGGATGCCAGGCTTACGGTGACTCCCCTGATCAATACGGATAATGGCCGCCGTTTTTACCTGGTGGAAGCCGGTTCTCCCGAAGGTACCCGGGTTATCGCTTATAAAAAAGGGAATTTCATATCTGCTTTTGATGCTTCTTCATTGAAAGGGGATTTTGATGAGCTGTCCTTCCGGGTTGGCAAGAAGGAACTGATTCTTCATACGGTTAATGCCGGCCGGTCTGCCGATTATGTTTTGAAATTTGACAGCAAAACCGATTCTTTCAATGCCACTCTGAAGGCATAGGATTACAAAAATACACCGCCTGTTTCAGGCGGTGTATTTTTATGCTCATACTTATTTCTTTTTCTTTTCTTCCTTATCCTTTGTCCTGGTTGAAGCCTTATCCCGTTCAGGGGATTTTTTCTTTTTCTTTTTGTTTTTCTTTTCTTTATGGAGCGGTTTTTCAGGTTTCAGCATTTCTTCCCTGCTGGTGCCTGCTTCTTCTGCTTTTCTGTCTTCTTCTGCTTCCTGCTGTGCCAGGGCGCCGGATTCTGCTTCCTGCGCTTCCTGCCGGGCGGTGAGGGTTTCTATTTCTTCTTTGGAAACGTCGGCTTCACTGACTCTCGGGAGAATGACGGTCATGGTAGTGCCTTTTCCTTCTTCACTGGATACGGAAAGGGTTCCTTTGTGTTTGTCAACAATATGTTTACAGATGGCAAGGCCAAGGCCGGTCCCTCCGGTGGCTTTATTTCTGCTTTCTTCGGCTCGATAGAACCGTTCGAACACCCGACCCTGCTTTTCCTTCGGGATACCGATCCCCGTATCGGAAATGGTCAGTTTGATTTTGTCTTCCCCTTCCGGCGCCAGCATGGCATGGACACTGCCTCCTACATTGTTGTATTTCACCGCATTGTCAAGAAGGTTCATAATGAGTTCGGATAAAAGGGCCGCATTGCCATAGGCATAGAGAGGCTCCGTATCCACGGTAATGGTAACGTTTTTGGCCTTTGCCTGGGGTTCGATGAGTTCTGCCGCATAATGGACCAGGCTGTCCAGGGATACGGTTTTCCAGGTAATGGTGGTTTCTGTTTCTTCAATTTTTGACAGGTGCATGATGGTATCGATGAGGGTCAGCATGCGATGGGACTCATTGACAATCCGGCTTCCGAAGAATTTCACGTCTTCCGGCTGCTGGTACATGCCGTTGGCAATCATTTCCGCAAACCCGCTGATGGAGGTGAGCGGCGTCTTCAGTTCATGGGAAACATTGGCAGAGAATTCGCGTCTCATCTTTTCTGCCATATAAGAAGCGGTCATATCGCGGAGCACGATGAGAAGACCGGTCTGCCCGTCGGTCAGTTCAAGCTGCGTCATGACCATGCGATAGGGCCTGTCGAAAAGGTTCAGTGTATACTGCTGGCGCCCTACGGTCCGGTAAGCCTTCCCGATCACCCGCAGCCAGTCTTCATCATGGTAAAGGCTGGCAATGCGGCGATACCGCTTGTCTTCTCCCGGCTTGAATATTTCCTCTGCCTTTGTATTGTAGTAAACAATTTCTTTATGGGCATTCAAAAGGATAATGCCATCGGAAATGGTATTGAATACGATTTGAATGGTATTTCTTTCTTCTTCCAGGTCTTCCAGATAGCTTTCTATTTCATCATGCTGTTCTTCCACCTTGGAAATAAGGGGTTTCAGCTCTTCATAAGCCGCCGGCGGGGTCACTTTTTTCCCTTCCATGATGTCCTGTATCAGGTCGCCCAGGAGCTGGAAGGGTTTCAGGATTTTCAGGGTTTCCCTTTCAGCCGCAAAGAGGCAGCCGACGATGAACACAATAAAAAAGATGGCAATTTCCGGAAGGTAGGCAGAAAAGCCCGCATAGGAGACGGATCGCATGCTGGAAAGACGAAGGATGGAACCATCTGGGGCTTTTCGGGCATAGTAGCTCTTCGGATTTCCCCTGGCATCTTTATGGACACCGCTGCCCATGCCCTTTTCCATGGCTTCTTTGACTTCTTTGCCGGAAGCATAGTCTTCGTCGGTTTCTCCATCGCTGTCATAAATGACGGACCCTGTATCATCGAGCCAGACGATATGGATGGTTCCCTTGTTTTCAGCAAAAACCCGGCAGAGGTAGTCTTTCCCCCGGGCCTCTTCGTCCATAGAAAGAGATTCAGCCATGACGATGTTCAGGTGCTGAACTTCATGGCTGAATTGCTCCACCATGCCCTGATAGTAGAGCACGGCGGAAAGGATAAAAGTAAGGACCACGGACAGGATGCCCATGAGTAAAAGGCTTCGATAGATGCGGACTTTCATGTAATGTTACTGCTCCTTAGGATTTTCTGTCGCCCAGGCGGTAGCCCACGCCCCGGACCGTCCGAATGGCTGCGCCTTCACTTCCCAGCTTCTGGCGCAGACTCATGATATGCATATCGATGGTACGGCTTTCCATTTCAAAAGGAGAGTCCCACACGGCCTGCATGATCTGGTCACGGGATAAAACGATGCCTTTATTTAACAGCAAATAGCACAATAAGTCAAATTCTTTCAGGGTCAGCTGCACTTCTTTTCCACCGGCCGTGACGGTATGCTGTTCCTGGTCGACTGAAATTCCGTCAAAAGAGAGAAGCTTTTTGCCCTGTTCCTGGGGCTTCTTCGTACGGCGAAGCACGGAGCGGATACGGGAAAGAAGCTCCATAATGCCGAAAGGCTTCGTTACATAATCGTCAGCTCCCAGATCCAAGCCTTTGACGACGTCAAATTCACTTGTCTTGGCGGTCATCATGATAACCGGGATATTCTGGAGTTTCCCGGGAGCGCGGAGTTTCTTCAGAATGGTGAGCCCATCTTCTCCCGGAAGCATGATATCGAGAAGAATCAGGTCAGGTACGTTTTTCTGAAGAGCATCATAGAATTCCTGGGCTTCTCCAAAGCCGGCCACTTTATAACCCTGCCCGCGAAGTGCATAACTCACAAGTTCCCGAATGCTTTCATCATCTTCTACACAGTAAATCAGCGGCATAAAGGCCTCCATTCGAAAATGTATAACCAAAGCCGGCAAGCAAAGGATGCCTGCCGGTTGATTCATCAACTTGATTTTATTTTACCATAAATTCCATCCTGATACACTTCTGCAGAAAGGGGAAATCCGGCATATGGAAATAATATTTCCAGTTAACACCTTTTGCAGAATCCATAGGGATCAGCCGAAATTGCCGGATACGTAACGGATGGTTCTTTCCTTCTGCGGATTTTCGAAAATCTGGTTTGTTTCGCCGAATTCCACCATTTCACCCAGGTAGAAGAATGCGGTCTTGTCAGCAATACGCTGGGCCTGCTGCATGTTGTGGGTAACCATGATGACGGTGTAATCTTTTTTCAGTTTCACAGCCAGGTCTTCGATATGGGCTGTGGAAATCGGGTCCAGTGCAGAAGTAGCTTCGTCCATGAGGAGGACTTCCGGTTCAACCGCAAGAGCTCTGGCGATGCAGAGACGCTGCTGCTGGCCGCCGGAAAGACCAAGGGCCGATTTATGAAGACGGTCTTTCAGTTCATCCCAGATGGCTGCCTGGCGGAGGGAACGTTCCACGATATCATTGAGTTCACTCTTTTTGGTGATGCCTTTCAGTCTTGGTCCGTAAGCGATATTGTCATAAATGCTCTTCGGGAACGGGTTCGGCTGCTGGAATACCATACCTACATGACGACGGAGAACGATGGGATCCACGTCGGTGTAGATATTGGTGCCGCCAAGGAGAATCTGTCCTTCCACGCGGCAGCCTGCCACGAGGTCATTCATTCTGTTCAGGGTACGGAGGAAGGTGGATTTGCCGCAGCCGGAAGGCCCGATGAGAGCGGTAATCTGATTCTTTTCGATGCGGAGGTTAACTTTCTTCAGTGCCTGGAATGCGCCATAGTAGAGATCTACATCCTTGCAGTCGAACATGATGTTGGAATATACGGAAATGGCGGATGCGGAAGCCTGTGCATTCACTGCCATAGAGTCATTGTTTGTCATTATGCGTTTTCTCCTTCTGTCTTCTTGGATACATACCGGCTTACCAGTCTGGCACCGATACTGAATACTAATACCATGATCATAAGTACGGCAGATGCTGCAGCAGCGGTATCCGCTGCTCCTGCGCCTACGCCTTCTGTACGGGCTGCCCATACCTGAAGGGAAAGGGTTTCACCGGGGCGGAACGGGTTCAGCGGGCAGGCCGGAGAAGCCAGGTTCCAGTTGTTCCAGTTGATATCGGTGGACATACCGGCTGTATACAGAAGAGCTGCTGCTTCGCCGAAGCCACGGCCTGCTGCCAGGATGACGCCGGTAACGATGGGTCCGATTGTAGCGGGAAGCATGACATGCCAGATAGTTTCAAAATGAGTAGCCCCCAGGGCGAGCGATCCTTCTTTATAACCGGAAGGAAGAGTCTTGAACGCATCATAAGTGGTAGATGTAATCAGCGGAAGGGAAAGTACGGAGACTGCCAGGGAACCGGCGAAAAGGCTCCACTGGGAGTGAACCATGATGATGAATACCAGGTAACCGAACAGGCCGACTACAATGGATGGCAGGGAAGACAGTGTTTCGATGGCCATGCGGAGAGAATTGGTGACTCTTCCGGGCGGTGCATATTCTGCCATGTAAACGCCTGCGAATACGCCAATCGGAACGGAGATAATCAGGGAAAGAACAACGAGGTAAACGGTATTGAAGAACTGATTGCCGATGCCATTGATTCCGAAGGAAAAGATTTCCGGTTTGAATGCTCTTACCCCGCCCCAGACTACATAGAGTGTGAAGGCAATGAGCAGGAGTACGAATGCCGCAGAAACGACATAGAAGAATCCGGTTGCGACATGATCGGAGAAACGGGCTTTTTTCAGGCCTGCATCGATATAGCGGAGGTTCAAAGCTCCCTCATTTGACGGCTGTGTCATGCTAATTTCTCCTTTCTTGCAGCAATCAGATGAATCAAAAGGATAAAGATCAGGGAAATAATGAAGAGCAGAAGGGCCATGGTCCAGAGGGCAGAGTTCAGTTCCCCGCCATCCATGGCGCCGCCCATATCAGAAGCAATGGCTGCGGTGAGGCTGTTTGTCGGGGCAAGGAGGCTGGAGGGGAAAGATTTCATCTTGCCGATGACCATGGATACTGCCAGTGCTTCACCAAAGGCTCTGGCAAGACCCAGGACAATGGCAGTGAGGATTCCGGGCAGAGCTGCCGGAATCAGGACTTTGTAAATCATCTGCCACCGGGTGGAACCAAGACCATAAGCACCTTCGATGAATTTCCTGTTGACCGTGCGGAGCGCATCGGCAGAGACGGAGGTGATGGTCGGGTAAATCATGACGGAAAGGACAATGGACGCTGCCAGCACGCACTGCCCATGAGGAAGGTTGAACGCTTTCTGCAAGAGCGGCACGAGGACCACCAGGCCTACCCAGCCATAAACGACGGATGGAATGCCTACGAAGATTTCTACTGCCGGGCGGATGACCTTTTCACCGACCTTCGGGGAAATCTGGGTCATGAATACGGCGGTGCAGATGGAAAACGGAATGGCGATAACCAGTGCCAGGAAGCAGGTGAGGATGGAGCCCCAGATGAAAATGGCCGCACCGACTTTTCCGCCGCCTACGTCCGTATCGGAAGGTTTCCAGGCGGAGGAGAAAAGGAATTCACCGATGCTGTGGTGGAAATCCGTAAATGTGAGCATGCCTTTTGCCAGAAGGAAGCACCCGATGGCAATGGTGAGGACGATGAGGAACAGCCCGCATATGGTGGAAACGCTCTTCCCCAGTATTTCTCTTCGGAACATATGCTGCTGCCGCATATTGCTTTCCATAATTTCTTGATTCAACCCCTTTGTTGAAATACGGGAAAGGCAGCCACAGAATCTCCCTGCGACTGCTTTTCCCGTTTGAATTCATTTTGTCAGGTCTTTTGACCTTTTATCTGCGGGGAAAGTCTCTCCGCCTCCGGCTTACCGGATTATTTTTTCTTCATCTTGGAGGATACGCCGTAGCCCTGTTTTTCAATTTCTACGCCGTATTCATCGCTCATGACATAATCGATATAGGCTTTAACAGCACCGGTTGCTTCACCCTTGGTGTACATGTGTTCATAGCCCCAAACCGGATATTTGCCGTTGTAGGTATTTTCCAGAGTCGGTGCTACACCGTCGATGCCGATCGGCACAACGTCTTTGTTGTTGACGAGGTAGGACAGAGCTACATAGCCGATAGCGCCCTTGGTCTGGGCAATGGACTGGATCAGTGTGCCGCTATCATCGGTTTCCAGAGATTTGTTGGAAGCTTCTTCAGCGCCGGCCAGAGCCAGTTCAGTGAAGAGGGCACGGGTGCCGGAAGTGGTCGGACGGGTTACGAGGACGATTGGTTCATCCGGGCCGCCAACGTCTTTCCAGTTGGTTACTTTTGCAGTGAATACATCCTGCAGCTGCTTTTTGGTCAGGCTCTTTACCTTGTCGCCGATATCTTTATTGGCAACCGGAGCAACGGTCAGAACGCATACTTTGTGGTCTACGAGTCCTTTAGCCTTGTCAGCAGGAAGCTTCTTTTCAGCCGGAACGTCGGAGTTGCCGATGTTTACGGAGCCTTCAGCTACCTGTTTCAGGCCGGTGCCGGAACCGCCTGCATTCAGGGTAATGGAAACATCTGGGTTCTTTGCCTTGAATTTTGCTGCTGCATCTTTAGCAAGAGGGAGCAGAGCGGAAGAACCGGAAACGGTTACCTGGCCGGAAACTTTGGAACCGGAAGCTGCCGCACTTTTAGCCGGAGCGGAATTTCCGCCGCCGCAGCCTGCTGCTGCTACCAATGCTGCACCGGAAAGAGCTACTGCCATCCACTTTTTAAGATTCATGTTAATCCTCCTTGAAACAAATGATTATTGTTTTTGTTGCGTTGTACATAGTGTAAAGGATGGATGTAAAAATGAAAGACTTAAGCAGGTATACTTTCCGTCTAGTTTGTAACAGTTCTGTAAAGTTAATTTCTTTCGTTTTTACGTAATTTTGAATTCATGCACTGTGTACTAATATTAAATGTTTCATAAAAAGCTTCATTTATGACAAATCAGGACTTTTCGTAAATATTTATATATTCCCTGCCCAAATCCCTGCAGGAACCGTCTTCAGTCCCATTTCCCACGCAAAAAAGGCACCTCGTGAAGAGATGCCTTTTTATGGAAATTTTTATTTCTTTTCTTCCAGATGCCGGAGTCCCTTGTCCGCAATATCTTTGCGATACTGGACGCCCCGCCAGTGAATCTTTGAAACGCCTTCGTAGGCTTTTGCCTTCGCTTCAGACAGGGTCGGCGCCAGGGCTACCACATTCAGTACGCGGCCGCCATTGACGAGGAATTGTCCATGTCTTTTGACCGTGCCGGCATGGAAAACAATGCAGCCCGCTTTCTCTGCTTCTTCCAGACCGGAAATGACTTCTCCGGAAGAATGGGAGGCAGGATACCCTTCGGATGCCATGACGACGTCAACGGCACAGCCTTTCTTCCATTTCACTTCTTCTTTGGTCAGTTTGCCGTGAACACAGTCCAGCATGACCTGGGCAAGATCACCATCAAAGAGGGGAAGTACGACTTCCGTTTCCGGATCGCCAAAGCGGCAGTTGAATTCAACGACTTTCGGTCCTTCGTCGGTAATCATGAGGCCTGCATAGAGGCAGCCGACGAAAGGATAGCCTTCTTTTTTCATGGCTACCACCATGGGACGGAGAATCTTGACTTTGACTTCGTCCATCATGTCATCGGTCATGACCGGTGCCGGGGCATAGGCGCCCATACCGCCGGTATTGGGTCCTTTATCACCGTCGAAAATGCGCTTGTGGTCCTGGGAGGAAATCATGGGGACTACGGTGGTCCCATCGCAGAAGCAGAGGACCGATGCCTCTTCCCCTTCCATGAATTCTTCAATGACTACGGAACGGCCTGCGCCACCGAAGGAATGTCCTTCCAGCATATCCTTTACTGTCCCGATGGCTTCTTTTTCAGTTTGGGCGATAATGACGCCTTTGCCTGCGGCAAGGCCGTCCGCCTTGATGACAATCGGATATTTCTGATTGGCTTTCAGGTATTCCACGGCCTTTTCTTCCTCGGTAAAGACTTCATAAGCCGCGGTTGGAACGCCGTATTTCTTCATCAGGTTCTTTGCAAAACCTTTGGAGCCTTCGATGCGGGCAGCCGCTTTGGAGGGTCCAAAGAAGGCCAGGCCCTTTTCGGCAAATTCATCAGCCAGCCCTTCGGTGAGGACGGTTTCCGGACCTGCCACTGTAAGGTCCACATTCATAAGTCTTGCAAAATCAATGATATCTTCATGGCCTTTCACGGGAATGAGGTGAGCCACGTCGCTCATGCCGTCATTGCCCGGAATGGCATATACTTCAGTGACAGAAGGACTCTGTGCCAGTCTCCAGAGGAGGGCATGTTCCCTGCCGCCGCTGCCAATAACTAATACTTTCATTTATACCTCTCTCAGCTGTGACGGAAATGTCTGTGGCCCGTGAATACCATGGCAATGCCGTACTTGTTTGCCATATCGATGGATTCCTGATCCCTGATGGAGCCGCCGGGCTGGATGACCGCAGTGATTCCTGCTTTGCCGGCTGCTTCAATGGTATCGCCGAAGGGGAAGAAGGCATCGGAGCCCATGACGGAGCCTTTTGCTTTTTCTCCGGCTTCCGCAATGGCGATATCTGCAGAGCCGACACGGTTCATCTGGCCTGCGCCGACACCCAGGGTGACATCTTTGCCGGTGAGGACGATGGCATTGGATTTGACGTGTTTGACGACTTTCCATGCAAATTCAAGGGCCTGCCATTCTTCTTCTGTCGGGGCACGGTCGGTGACGACTTTGCAGTCTTTTCTCGTTTCAGCGCTGTTGTCCGGAGTCTGTACAAGCAGGCCGCCGGAGACTTTATGAAGCTGAAGTTCTTCTTCGAAGGCGCCGGGTACTTCGATGAGGCGGATATTCTTCTTCGTTTCCAGGATATCGAGGGCTTCCCGGCTGAATTTCGGGGCCATGACGACTTCAAAGAAAATCGGTTTCATGGCTTTGGCAGTGGCTTCATCGCAGACCCGGTTCATGGCCACAATGCCGCCGAAAGCGGATTTGCTGTCCGCATTGAATGCCCGTTCAAAAGCATCGAGGGCATCTTTGCCAAGGGCTGCGCCGCAGGGGTTGGTGTGTTTCACGATAATGCAGGCCGGCTGGTCTTTCCATTCGCAGCAGAGATCCCAGGCTGCTTCCATATCCACGATATTGTTGTAGGAAAGTTCCTTGCCATGGAGCTGTCTGGCTGCCGCAATGCCGCCTTTGGCTTCCGGGTCCTTATAGAAAGCTGCTTTCTGGTGCGGGTTTTCGCCATAACGGAGATCCTGCAGTTTGACGAAAGCCTTTGCATAGACGTCGGGAAGGACTTCTTTATTTCCTGTCACTTCTTTGGTGAGGTAGTCTGCGATGGCGCAGTCATAGAGACCGGTGTGGAGGAAAGCTTTCCGGGAAAGGCTCAGACGGAATTCTTCGTCCAGGGTGTCATTCCTGATCCGTTCCAGGATTTCGCCATACTGGGAAGGATCCACCACGATGGTCACATATTTGTAATTCTTTGCTGCCGCGCGAACCATGGACGGGCCGCCGATATCGATATTTTCGATGGCTTCCGCTCTGGTGACGTTCGGTTTTGCAATGGTTTCACGGAATGGATACAGGTTGACTGCCACCAGATCGATTCCTGTAATGCCATGTTCTTTCATGGCTTTCACATGGTCCGGGTTATCGCGGATGGCCAGGATGCCCCCGTGGATTTTCGGATGCAGTGTCTTTACGCGGCCATCCATCATTTCAGGGAAACCGGTCACTTCGGAAACCGATTTCACCGGAACGCCGGCTGCCGCAATGGCTTTCATGGTACCGCCGGTAGAAATAATTTCCACACCCAGTTCATGAAGACCTTTAGCAAATTCAACAACCCCAGTCTTGTCGGAAACGCTGATCAGGGCTCTTTTTACTGCCATATAGACTCCTCCTTTATATAAATTGATTTGATGAAATATCAGAAGCGGAGGCTCCTGGGCCTTCCGCTTATCGTCACTCATTTATTTTCCGTGCATTCCGAAAACGTGATGGCCTTCGATTTTAAGCCGGTCTGCGCAGAAGGCAGTGACCACACGCACGTAAGCCGGATGTTCCTGCTGAAGAATCCTGTCGGCCAGGGTATCTTCGGTATCATCATCATAAACCGGTACGGATACCTGGGTAATAATCGGTCCGTCATCCAGTCCCGTTCCTACGAAATGAACGGTACAGCCGGAGACTTTGACTCCCGCTTCCACGGCCTGGCGCTGGGCATGAAGTCCGCGGAAGGATGGCAGGAGGGCCGGGTGGATATTGATGATTTTATTTTCAAAGGCATGAATGAGATTTTCCCCGCAGATCCTCATGTAGCCTGCAAGGCAGATGAGGTCGGGGTTGTAGGATTTCGCTGCTTCCAGGATTTTTTCATTGAAATCAGCCTTGTCTCTGCAGGCTTTCATTTCAATGACCGTTGTCGGCACATTCCAGCGTTCTGCGCGTTTGAGTACCTGCGCATCGGCATGGTCGCAGATGACGCCGATGACTTCCCCATTGACCGTACCATTGATGGCAGCTTCATGGATGGCTTCGGCATTGGAACCGCGGCCGGATGCGAAGATGAGGATTCTTTTTTTATTCATGGAAAAGACCACCATTCACGATGACGTCCTGATTTCCTTCGGTGATTTCGCCGACTTCGTAAACCGGTTCATCGATGGATTTCAGGATTTCCTTTGCCTTTTCCGCATTTTCACGGGAAAGGATGAGAAGCATGCCAAGGCCGCAGTTGTAGGTGCGGTACATTTCATGGGGTTCTACTCCCCCTTCCTTCATGAGGAACGGGAAAATGGGGAGGAGCGGCCATTTGTCCGCGTCCAGTACGGCTCGGGTGCCCTTCGGGAGGACTCTCGGGATATTATCATAGAAACCGCCGCCCGTAATATGGACAAGTCCTTTGACCGTCGTGCCCTTGAGGACAGGGAGGACAGGCTTCGGATAGAGACGGGTCGGAGTGAGGAGCACTTCACCCAGGGGCTTTCCAAGGTCTCCATAGACTTTGGAAAGAGAAAGGCCGTTATCTTTAATGATGCGGCGAACCAGGGAATAGCCGTTGGAATGAACGCCGGTGGAAGGAAGGCCGAGAATCACGTCGCCGGGGGTAATGGTTTCTCCGGTGATGAGATCTTTCCGGTCCACGATACCTACAGCAAAGCCGGCCACATCATAGTCCCCCTTCGCATAGAAACCGGCCATTTCAGCCGTTTCGCCG
This sequence comes from Dialister sp. UBA7295, assembly GCA_002471975.1. Taxonomy (GTDB): domain Bacteria; phylum Bacillota; class Negativicutes; order Veillonellales; family Dialisteraceae; genus Dialister. The sequence goes on from DKQZ01000094.1 coordinate 12,190, forward strand.
CCCAGGAGGGCACAGCCTGATTCAATGCAGGCATTGGCTACGCCTTTGACGATTTCTGCCATCAGTTCCGGTTCCAGTTTGCCGGTAGCGATATAGTCCAGGAAGAAGAGCGGTCTTGCACCCTGGACGAGGACATCATTGACGCTCATGGCCACACAGTCCTGTCCGATGGTATCATGAATTCCCATTTCAATGGCCAGGCGGAGCTTCGTTCCTACGCCGTCCGTACCGGAAACGAGGATCGGATCTTCCCCCATTTCATCTTTCAGGCGGAAGAGTCCGCCAAATCCGCCGATGTCTCCCATGACACCGCGGATATAGGTGGCCTGGACTGATTTCTTGATCAGTTCCACTTCCCGTTCACCGGCATCGATATCGACTCCGGCTTCCGCGTAAGTCAGGCCTTTTTTCTTTTCGCTCATATTTCCTCCTTATTCCTCATCTTCCATGCTGCCAAGCCCGTTGTGGGGAACCGGTTCCGGATAGACCCCGTCGAAGCAGGCAAAGCACATGTCTGTCGCTTTAATATGGGAAATAGATTCTGCCAGTCCTTCCTGGGACAGGTAATGAAGGGCGTCGGCGCCAATCATTTTGCAGATTTCTTCTGTCGAATACTTGGCTGCGATCAGCTGCTTTCTTTCTGCCGTATCGATGCCGAAGAAGCAGGGATAGCGGACAGGCGGCGAACTGATGCAGAGTTTGATTTCTTTTGCTCCCGCATTCTTGAGAAGGTTGATGATGATACCGCTCGTGGTACCGCGGACAATGGAATCGTCCACGAGGATGATCCGCTTCCCTTCCACATTCATGCGGATGGGATTCAGTTTCATGCGGACGGCCCGTTCCCTCTTTTTCTGGCCCGGCTGGATGAAGGTGCGGCCCATATATTTATTTTTCAGAAGGCCTTCCACAAAGGGAATCCCAGAAGCCTGTGCATAGCCCAGGGCGGCCACGTTGCCGGAATCCGGCACGCTCATGACCACATCCCCTTCATAATGGGTCTCTTCCCAGAGTTTCCTACCCATATTGAGACGGGCCTGATAAATGTCCTGGCCGTTCATAATGGAGTCCGGACGGGCGAAATAAATATATTCAAAGGAACAGATGCCGTGACGGTGGGATTCCACGGGGCAGTACATGGTGGAATGGACGCCTTCATCATTGATGCAGACAATTTCACCGGGAAGCACATCTCTCACAAACGTGGCATCGATGGCATCGAGGGCAGGCGTTTCAGAGGCAAGGACCCAGCCTTTTTCCGTCTTCCCGATGACGAGAGGACGATAGCCGAAAGGATCCCGGCAGCCATAAATGGCATCATTCGTGCAGGCCACGATGGCATAGGCCCCATGGATTTCATCCATGAGTTCCAGGAATTTCTCTTCCATGGACGGGCTGCGGCTTCTGGCCAGGAGTTTGATGATGACTTCCGTATCCATGGAGGTGGAGAAGGTATTTCCTTCCAGAAGCAGGCGGCGGCGGAGATTTTTCGTATTCACCAGGTTGCCGTTATGAGCCAGGGCAATGGGACCGGTGATGCTGTCTGCCTGGAGAGGCTGCACATTGACGGGAATGGAAGAACCGGTGGTGGAGTAGCGCACATGACCGATGCCGATGTGGCCTTCCATCTGGGGAGGATTCCGGAATACTTCGGTGACGAGGCCCATGGCCTTGAAGGTTTCCATTTGTTTTCCGTCGGAAACAGTGATGCCGGCACTTTCCTGGCCTCTGTGCTGCAGGGCAAAGATACCGTAGTAGGTTTCGTAAAACGCCGACAGTTCCCGGTCGAAGATGCCGAAAACGCCGCATTCTTCATGGGGTTTGTCGTCGTAAACGTCCATATTTCTATACATTACAGAATTCTCCTGTCTTAACTATATGGGTGCCGGGAATTCCCGGGAGGGACTTGCCCCCTGATTTCTGTAGATCAGTAGATATCAGAATTTTTCTCCGGTCAGGAGTTCATAGGCTTCTTTGTAAAGGGCATTGGTCTTGTCGATGATTTCCTGGGGAACGGTATCACCGGGGTTTGCTTTCAGGTAGTCCCGGACGAACTGTTTATCATAGGAAGGCTGGCCGTGGCCTGCTTCATAACCCTTTGCCGGCCAGAAGCGGGAGTTGTCCGGAGTCAGCATTTCATCGCCGAGAACGATATTTCCTTCTTCATCCAGGCCGAATTCAAATTTCGTATCCGCAATGATGATGCCTTTTTTGAGGGCATAGTCAGCGCATTTGTTGTAAAGAGCGAGGGTCAGTTCAGACAGTTTTTCCATGTATTCTTTGCCTTTGCCGGGGAAGAATTTTTCTACCCATGCAACGCCTTCTTCCATGGAAATATTCTGGTCATGTTCGCCGGTCGGAGCCTTGGTGGAAGGAGTGAAAATCGGCTGCGGGAGCTTCTGGCATTCTTTCAGGCCTTCCGGCAGCTGAATGCCGCAGACTTTGCCGTCTTTCTGATAACCTTCCCAGCCGGAGCCGGTGATATAGCCGCGAACAATGCATTCGACGGGAATCATGTTCAGCTTCATGGTCTTCATGGCACGGCCTTCGAATTCAGGGGTCTGGAAGAATTCAGGCATATCTTTGGTATCGATGGAAATCATGTGGTTCGGAACGATGTCACGGGTGTGATCGAACCAGAATTTGGACATGCGGTTCAGGACGGCCCCTTTTTCCGGAATCGGGCATTTCAGGATGTTGTCGAAGGCGGAAATACGGTCGGTGCAGACCATAACAAGGCTGTCACCAAGGTCATACAGTTCACGGACTTTACCGGATTTGAATGGTTTGTATTCTTTCATGACTGATCTCCTTTTATAAGACTATCGTAGAAATATTATTTCCCCAGTTCAGCCTGGAGTTTTGCATCTTTTTCGTAAATTTCCTTTGCCGCCTTTTCGCGGTAAGCTTTGTACTTTTCAAAGAGGGCCGGTTCGGAAACGGCACCGATTTCGATGGCCAGGAAGGCCGCATTTTTCGTGCCGTCAATAGCTACCGTGGCTACCGGGATCCCGGAAGGCATCTGCACGATGGAGAAAAGGGCATCCATGCCGTCCAGTTTAGCGCCGGAAAGCGGTACTCCGATCACCGGTTTTAAAGTCAGGCTGGCAACAACTCCCGGAAGAGCAGCAGCCATACCGGCACCGGCGATAAAAGCTCCAACCCCTTTCTTTTCTTCTGCTGCCACGAAATCGGCCAGTTTCTTTGGCGTACGGTGGGCGGAAGCAATAGTTACGTCATAGGTGACTCCAAAGTCATCAAGAATGCCGAAAGCCTTCTTCATGACCGGTAAATCGGAATCACTGCCCATAACAATTCCAACATGCATGGTATTCCTTCCCTTCTTGAGGCAGAACCTCAAAAAAAATCTCCCCTGCCCGCTTTAACGCAGGCAAAAGGAGCCTTCTTCACATATGAACGGAACGTTGACAGATAGAGAAAGAGCATAGCCAAAAAAAGACTTCCAGCCTTTGATGCCTTTAGAAATACAGATTTCGTAAGACATGGCAGCTCTCCCCTTTGAGATAAAAAAGCCTGCGCCTTACCCATGCACAAGCCTGAATTTCTCCGTCTATTTCCGACGTTCCTTAATCATTCTAATATTAAAAAATTCTCTTGTCAATGAATTTTAATCCCCCAATGGTCCGACAGCGTCTGATGGTTTAAATTATAATTAAAATTTAAAAATATTATTTTTAATCGTTCATTTAAGTGATTTATTTCTAATTGCATTCATGGAATTTTAATCTTTATGCAATCCACAGCCTTTCAAATTTCAATTCTTCTCCTTCCATTTGCAGGAACCTTCCACAGGGTATATAATCATTTTCGTAAATTTTCAGGAGGAAATCCATGTACCCAAAACCGAAAATCGGAAATCTGACCCTGGACGGCTGGGCGCTCCTTGCCCCCATGGCCGGAGTGAGCGACCTGGCTTACCGGGTCATCGCCCGCCATATGGGCGCCGCCATGACCACGGCAGAAATGGTGAGCGCCAAAGGTCTCTATTATAAGAATGAAAAAACAAAGGACATGCTTGCCATCGATCCCTCAGAGCATCCCGTGGCCCTCCAGCTTTTCGGAAGTGATCCGGAGATCATGGCCCTGGGAGCCAGGGAAATGGAAAAGGCAGGTCCCGACGTCATTGATATCAATATGGGCTGTCCCATGCAGAAAGTCGTGAAAAACGGGGACGGCTCGGCCCTCATGAAAAATATTCCCCTGGCCGCAGAGATCGTAAAGTCCATGGTGAAAGCAGTAAACATTCCCATCACCGTCAAAATGCGTCTCGGCTGGTCCAGGGAAACGGAAAACTGCGTAGAACTGGCAGAGGCCCTGGAAGAAGCAGGAGCTTCGGCCATCACCATCCACGGGCGGACAAGAGAAGATTTTTATACAGGAAAAGCGGACTGGAAGAAAATTGCCGAAGTGGTGAGGGCTGTCAAAATCCCGGTCATAGGAAACGGGGATGTCACAGACGGCCCTTCGGCCAGAGCTTTGATGGAAGAAACGGGCTGCGCTGCCGTGGCCATCGGACGGGCCGCCTGGGGAAATCCCTGGATTTTCAAAGAAGTGGACACGTACCTTGCAACGGGAGAAATCCTTCCCCCGCCCACCTGGGAAATGAGGCTTGCCATGAGCCGGAAACACCTTCACGGCCTTGTCCTTGAAAAGGGAGAAAACCGGGCCATCCGGGAAATGCGGGCCCATGCGAGCCGCTATTTCCATGGCCTTCCCGAGGCCGCAGCCCTCCGGAGGGAAATCATGAAAGCTCTGACGGAAGAAGAATACAACCGGACCCTCAATGCCTATGAAGCGGCGAAGGGGCTCACTGAAAAAGTTCCGGAGTAAATATGCATCTCAGGAACTTTGGACCCGGGAAGAAACGGTCCTGCGGTATATTTTGTAATGCGTTATCAGCTGTTGAAATTGACCCGTCAAAAAGTGTAAAATGTAGTTATCTATCGAATTGATTCCCGGGAGGTGAAAGATTGAAGAAACTTCTGAACCTGAAACTGAATATATGCCAGCGGATCCTTCTCGCGGCCCTGCTGACCCTGATCGCAATTCCCCTGGTTTATTTCCTTAAAATTCCCAATCCGAACCTGATTCTCTTTCTGGTGCTGAACATATCCCTGGTCATCACCGGTTTCCCGGGCGGCATGGTCAGTGCCATCCTGGTCATGGCCTATTCCTGCTTCTTCTTTTCCACGGGCCATGATTTCGTTACTTTCAAGCCGATCAACCTGCAGAAAGTCATGGTCACGGCCGTCTGCATCGTCCTGGATATCGTCCTTCTGGGGACCATGTATCAGGAGTCGCGAAAGACGCTGAAACAGAAGAACGAACTTCTGGAAGAGGCTCTGGGACGGGATGAACTCACCCATATCAAAAACCGGAGGGCTTTCCGGGATTTCTTCGAAACCCTGCCGGGCCATAAAATCTTTCTCTGCTACCTGGATATTGACCATTTCAAGCGGTTTAACGATGATTACAGCCATGAAACGGGAGACGCGGTGCTGAAGATTTTTGCCAATACCCTCATTTCCTGGTTCGGCTATGACCACTGTTTCCGAGTCTCCGGCGATGAATTCGTCATTGCCATTCCCTTTACGTCCATGGAGGATTTCCAGGACAAAGACAGGCAGGCCAGGGAAGCTCTCCGGAAAATCACCATGGACGGAAAACAGTTTGCCATTACCGGTTCCTGCGGCTGCATCATCGGCACGCCTGAAAATGCGGAAGACGTCCGCTCCATGCTCCGCCAGGCGGACAAAGCGCTGCACGAGGCCAAAGAGGGCGGTCGGGACAGGATTTCCATTCAACAATTTGAAAAATAAAAGAGTCTCCCCTGCGGAGGCTCTTTTTTTATTGGAAATAAGGGACACTGATGGAGAGGGTACGATCATTACATATATGTGGAATTGCCGAAGGTATAAAGTTATCAGTTCGTAGTTATCAGTGAATGTATAAATTATATATAAAAAGGCCGCCTCTTCCATTTAAAGGCCCACCACAACTGATAACTGAGAACTGATAACTATTTTTCATATGCTTTTAAAGAAAGTATACCGTTCGGAGCCCCCTGCCCGGTAACGGGAAATTCACGATATATTCAGCCCTGTCCGGGGTCAGAATCATCATGACTTTTCCGGAAGCTTACCATATTTCTTCAAAAACGTTTTGAAAAATATGACCGGTTTGTCCAGCTGGTCCACGGGCATTTTCTCATCCACCTGATGGGCTTCGCCCCATTTTTCTGTCTTTACCCTTCCGGTGAAACGGAAAATATGGTCACAGACGTCCGAGTAATTTCTGGAATCCGTACCGCCCAGCATGAGGTTCGGCGCCACGATGGTCTCTTTGCCGTAGAGTTCATGAATGGTATCGGAAAGGAGATCGTAGATTTCTCCCTCCGCCTCCCCGGCAGGACGGGGATTTTCTCCGTAGGTGACTTTTACCTGCACGCCGCAGGGCATGATGGATTCCAGATATTTCTTCACCGATTCCACCGTATCTCCCTGGAGGATCCGGACCGACATGGTAGCTTCCGCATGGGAAGGAAGGACGTTGGCCTGGGCAGCTCCTTCTGCCATGGTGACGGCAAAAGTGGTATGAAGGAGGGCATCCAGGATCCTGTCATTTTCAGCGATCTTCGTGAGCTCTTTCCAGTGCTTTTTCGGATGAGAAAAGATTTCCTTTTCCTTTCCTTCTTTGAGAGGCGAAAGGGCTTTCAGATGGGCTTTGGCAAGGGGCGTCAGGCGATAGGGCATGGGATGAGACTCCACGGCTGACATGGCCCGGGCCACGTCGCCCAGGACCGCGCCTTTTCCCGGTTTCGAAGCATGGCCTCCCGTACCGTCCTTATAGAGCACGAATTCATTGGGCGCCTTTTCTGCCAGACCGATGAGGGCGAGGAGTTTTCCCTCCCTCGTCGCATCCACATTTCCTCCCTCATCGAAAATGCAGGCCGGACGGATGCCATGATCTTTCAGGTATTTCGCGGCCAGAACGGAGCCCTTTTTGTCCGGGCTGCACTGCACTTCTTCATTGTGGCCGAAGGAAAGATACATATCAAAGGAAGGTCTGAAATCTTCCTCCAAAAGTTCTTCCACTGCATCCAGTTCGGTGGAAAGGACGGATTTGCAGTCTTCCGAACCCCTTCCCCAGACAGCGCCTTCCGCGAAATCTCCGGAAAAAGGTCCATGGCTCCACTGCTCAATATGCCCCGCCGGCACCACATCCTGATGGGCCATGAGGAGGATCGGAGCTTTGAGGGGATTTTCACTTTTCCAGTGAAAGAGAAGGGAGGCTTTTCCTATTTCTACCAGTTCCATTTTTTCAAAAATGAGGGGCCAGGTTTCCTTCATATAGTCATGAAGCTTCTCAAACTGACTCCAGTCCGTATGCTCATCATTGACCGAGGATACGGTTGGAATCCGCACCAGCCCCTGCAAATGAGCCATGTATTTCTCTATTTTCTCATCCATAGGAATCCCTCCTTATATAAAGAAAAGAAAAAGAGGCATTACAGGAAATGCCTCTTTTTGAAATTTTACTGAATTTCGCCCGGATCCTCTGCCCGATTGCAGCTCAGGGCTAACAGATTCCGAAGAATGATTCACACTTCGTGCGCCCGGACCACGGACCACGATTCTGCACCTGAGAACAAAATCCCGAATCACGAATCACGACTCAGCACTCATGACTCAAAACCTGCCCGGGCTGCCTGAGCCTTACTTCTTCGCATCCTTCAGCTGTTCGAAGAGGTCCCGTTTGTACCATTTTTCGGAAATCTTCTTCAGGGTGCCGTCTTTGGACAGTTTATCGAGGGCTGCATCGATTTCTTCAGCCAGTTTCTTTTCGTTCTTGTTGACGATAACGACAGTCGGGTTCACGGTAATCGGTTTTTCCAGCGGAACCACTTCGAACTGCATGGCTTTGCCGATATCTTCCACGCCCAGGTTGTTCGGGTAAACGAGGGCATCATACTGACCGCTCTTCAGGGATGCGATGCGTTCTGCCGGGGTCAGGCCGTCCTGTACGGGAATTTCCTTCAGGATATTGTCATGAGCCGCATTCCAGTCCACCAGGACTTTATAGGTGCCGCCGTTTGGAGTATTCGGGACCAGTTTCAGTCCAGCCTTGGCCACGTCATCCATGCTCTTGTACTTGGCCGCATTTTCTTTGGACATGTAAACCATGAGGGAAGATACGCCGATCGGAGTTTTCGGTACGATATAATCCTTTTCACGGCGGGGCGTCTTATAGTAGCCGCCGGATGCCACTTTGGCATCTCCCGATTCCATCATGACGTCCTGGGTTTCCGGCGGAACGGCCTGGATATCCAGGGTGTAGTCCTTCAGATTCTTATTGACCTCCTGCCAGATATCATATTCATAGCCCTGAAGCTTGCCGTTTTCATCAGCCCAGGAGAGCGGTCTTTCCGTAGAAGAAAGGACAAGTTTCACAGAAGTCTTGCCGGATGCAGCTGCTGAAGAAGCAGCTTTGGAAGCAGCCGGTTTGGAGTCTCCGCCGCAGCCTGCAAAAATGCCTGCAGCCAGAAGAGATGCCAGTGCGATGGATGCGATTTTCATTGATTTTTTCATGGTGTTTCCCCCTTGAAATATAAAATGCCGCTCATCCAATCCAGGACGAGCGGCACGTGGTTCCACCTGATTTTCCCCGGCCGTCACCGGCCGAAGCTCTGCGGGTTCTCAAAAACCCCTGCCCTGTATCGGGAGCCCCCGGGAAAGCCTACTTCCTTCAGCCTTCCGGACTCGGAAATGCACTTCATCATCCTCCCCGTGTCCGCTTTCACTCTCCGGACTCGCTTGGCCGCTTCGGTATGACTACTCTTTTCGTCATTGTCAGTATGTATATGATTAAAATAGCACGGGTGAATTGTATTGTCAATGAAATATTTCAAAGAAATACTACTCCCCCAGTCCCTCCCGGACGAGCCACTCCCCCAGAAGGTCCGCAATTTCCTCATTATTTTTATCTTCAAAAAGGAAATGGGTATTTCCATAAATCCCAACGTCCGGCAGGCGGAGGACTTTCGCACGTCCTCCCCTCCGATTGATGGCCTCTGCCATGAGCCTTGCCGATTGGAGCCTGACCCGCCAGTTGTCCTCTCCCCCATAAGGAGAAGGCGCATCGGGGATATGGTCCCCGAAAACCATGAGGATTGGAATCTGCGTCAGCTTTCTGAAATCCCCCTCCGGAACTTCGACTCCCTTCAGTGCGCCAAAGGGACTGGAAGACTCCATGGGCGGCGGCACTTCCCCTTTTGGAAATACGAACCCCACCCCCGGCTCCAGGGCAATGATGCCTTTGACATCCGGATTTTTCATGGCCGTAAACCAGCCCGGCGAGCCTCCCTGGGAATGGGTGATGAGCACCGTACTTCCTGCCCGGCTCACTGCTTCTGAAAGGGCATCGGAAACGAGGGATGCGTCGAAATCCCCCGTATTGGGCGTCACCTTTCGCCAGAACTGATCCTCCGCCTCTTTCCCTTCGGGAAACTGAACGTCCGGGAAACGATCCGGATAATGACCGATGCGGAAAATATCGAACCACAGCGCTTCATCGCCTTTCGGGACAATCGCCTCCCGCACTCCGGATGAACCGGCCCGGCCCCTGCGGGGCTGGTCGAAAAGATACACCGGATATCCTTTTCGGAGGAAAAGGGTCTGAAAACCTTCCCGTCCGTCAGGCGTGGTCTCGAAGGACGCCCCGCTCTGGCCGGCCCCGTGAAGGAAAAGAAGGGAAATTTTCTTCGGATGGAGAGGAATCTGATAAAAAACGTACCCATGGTCCACATGCTTTTCCTGGCCCTCGGGATTCAAAGGATGATTTCCATCATAGGTTCCTTCCTCTTTCATGATTCTCCCGCCGGCTGCAAAGCTTCCCTGGGCGGCAATGGTGATGGGCTTCTTCCATGGTTTGATGGATATCGTCTGAAAGGACCTCCTCATAATAAAAGCCAATCATGTCCATTTTTCAGGTACAAATGAAGGGAATGTACAAAAATAAAAATCATCATTTAAAAACTTTAGGGAAAATAGTTATCGGTTATCAGTTATCAGTTATCAGTGTCGGATGCCGCCTTTTTATAGGAGAAGCGGCTCTTTTATTTAAGAATTTATACATTTCCATGAGAATTGTGTATAAAAATGGCCCGCCATCCAATTTAATGCGGGCCTCTTTCACTGATCACTATGAACTGAGAACTGATCACTTTATAAATTTCAGTAATTCAAGTTTGTGTAATTATCGTACAGCCCCATAAGGATCAAAATATGCCCGGCGGGCGCATAGCCCGCCGGCATGGGGGATGCAGGTCTCCATGGATCCTGCTCCAACCTTTTCTGCTCAGAGTCATCGATTGCCGTCGGATGGAGCCTTGCGTGCCCCGCCTGCCGCTTTCGCGGGGGCTTTCTCCGATCTCTGTCAGTCATTACCCTTATTTCTTATAAAACTGATGGAAAGCAGGAGCGGAAATACCGATGAAAAGGAGGCAGCCCGCCAGACCCCATTTCAGTTCATCCAGTTCTTTTGCAATCAGCTTGCCCATGTTCATCGTCCTTTCTTCTTAAGAAAATCAAAAAGCTCTCATCCCCATAGGGACGAGAGCTAAGCTTCGTGTTTCCACCCAATTTCATGTATCTGTCGCCAGATTACACCTTGTAAGGTTCTATCAAACCCTGACTCTGTATCGGGAGTTCCCGGAGAGACCTACTGTCGTTTCAACCTCTCAAACTCGGAAATGCACTTCAGCACCGTATCCGTGTCCGCTTTCACTCTCCGGACTCGCTTGGCCGTCATCAGGATGCTTACTCTTTTCTTCATCGTTTTGTTGTGAATACTTTAGCATGATTGAAACAATATGTCAAGACAGAAAATTATTTTTTCTGCTCATGGTTTCCGGAAAAATTTTCTTTTCGGAAACCGTTTCACCTGTCTTCCCCGGTAGATCTATCAGCATATAGATGCAAATGAAAAGAACTCCTTTGGGAAAAGGAGTTCTTTTGTTTCTTTCATCAGTCTCCAAATACCGGGGGCAGCGGGCTTTCGCTGTCCGGGGGAAGCGGCGGGAGGGGCGGATTGGTATCGTTTCCGCCTTCGGCAGGAGCCGGCTTGTCCGGTTCTTCGCCCGGCGCATAGATGGAGTGATATTTGAAAAGGTTTTCTACCTGGGTATGGTTGATGGTTTCCACTTCCATCAGGGCCTTGGCCATGGCATGGAGGACCGGCAGGTTGTCGGTGAGCATCTGCATGGTGTCATTGTAGGCTTCGTCCAGGTATTTATGCATTTCTTCATCGATGATGGTGGCCACGGTTTCACCGTAGTTTCTTTCGGAGCCAAGTTGTTTGCCGAGGAAGATCTGTTCCTGGTGTTCCCCGAAAATCATGGGTCCCAGGCGATCGCTCATGCCCCATTCCATAATCATCTTGCGAAGGATGGCAGTGACCTGCTGGAGATCTCCGGAGGCGCCGCTGGAAATTTCATTGAAAATGATCTTTTCAGCGCACCGTCCGCCGAGAGCCACACGGATCTGGGCAAGGAGATGGGATTTGGTGATGAAGGACCGTTCTTCGTGGGGCAGCATCATGGTATAGCCGCCGGCCTGGCCTCTGGGGATGATGGTGACTTTGTGGACCGGATCCGCATCCTTGAGGAGGGTGGCCATGATGGCATGGCCCGATTCATGGTAAGCGGTCAGTTTCTTTTCATCATCATTGACTTTATGACTCTTTCTTTCAGGGCCATAGGAAACCTTTTCGGAAGCTTCTTCCAGATCGGACATGGAAATGGTCTTCCGGTTGGCCCTGGCAGCCATGAGGGCTGCTTCGTTTAACATATTGGCGAGATCGGCGCCGGTAAAACCGGGAACTTTCTTCGCAATGGTCGGTAAATCCACATCCGGTTCCAGCGGTTTATTCTTCGCATGGACACGGAGAATGGCGATACGGCCGCGAAGATCCGGAGTGCCAACGACGACGCGCCGGTCAAAACGGCCCGGACGGAGAAGGGCCGGGTCCAGGATATCCGGACGGTTGGTGGCGGCCAGGGTAATGATACCTTCATTGGAACCGAAACCATCCATCTCCACGAGGAGCTGGTTCAGGGTCTGTTCCCTTTCATCATGTCCCCCACCCAGTCCGCTTCCGCGCTGACGGCCTACGGCATCGATTTCATCGATGAATACGATACAGGGGGCATTCTTCTTGGCCTGGGAGAAAAGGTCGCGTACGCGGGATGCGCCTACGCCGACAAACATTTCCACGAAGTCGGAGCCTGAAATGGAGAAGAAGGGAACTTTTGCTTCTCCGGCAACGGCTTTGGCGAGGAGGGTCTTGCCTGTGCCTGGCGGTCCTACGAGGAGGACGCCTTTCGGGATTTTCGCGCCGATGGCGGTGTAGCGTCCCGGATTTTTCAGGAAGTCCACCACTTCGGACAATTCTTCTTTGGCTTCATCTTCACCGGCCACATCATTGAAGGTGACGTGAATCTGGCCTTCGCCGGTCATTTTTGCCTTGGATTTGCCAAAGCTCATAACCCGTCCGCCGCCGCCCTGGGTCTGGTTCATCATCCAGAACCATACGGCAATGAGGATGACGATGGGAAGCAGGTTGGACAGAAGGCTCATCCACCAGGATGGCTGTTCCGGCGGTTTGGCGGTGATGGAGACGTTATTGTCTTCCAGCTTGCCTAAGAGCGCTGTATCATTGTCGGGAATGTAGGTGGCAAATTCGCTGCCATCCTTCAACTTGCCAACCACCGCATTATTCGTCATTTCGATGGAAGATACGTTCTTCTTCTCCACCTGGGTCATGAATTCGGTGTAGCTGATTTCCGTATGTTTTTCCTGGGGATGGACAAAGGTATTGAATATGGATACGGCCACAATGATGAGCAGCACGTAGAGCGCCACATTCTTGATAAATTTATTCAATATATTCCTCCTTCTCACAGTCGTTTGAATGATCCCATTTTAACAGGTTCCCACCCCGTCAAATAGAAAGCTTTAAATTAGTTATTAATTTTACCATTTTTTCAAGCTTTAAGCAATAAAGTTTGTTTGAATAATAGAAGTGAACCATCTTTATACTATGGAAAACCGGCAGAAAGTGTAAAGTTATCGGTTCATAGTTATCAGTTCGCAGTTATCAGTTATAAGCTTTAAGTGAAAAACTGATAACTAAAAACTTATTTTTTCCTTCCCGGTTCTTCGGAAATATACCATCACGCTTTTGTGTAGACTTTGGGGTCCAGGACGCAGACGTCCGGGAGATTCCTGTATTTTTCCGCATAGTCACAGCCATAGCCCACGATGAATTCATCGGGGATATCAAAGCCGATATATTTCACGGCCACGTCTTTGACCCGTCTTTCTTTTTTATTGAGACAGATGGCCAGTTCCACCGAAGAGGCTCCCCTTTCCTTCAGGAGGGGCACCAGGGCATTCATGGTGATGCCGGTATCAATGATGTCTTCCACGATAATAACGTCTTTGCCACGGATATCCTTGTCCAGGTCTTTTTTGATATTCACATGGCCGCTGGAAACGGTGCCGCTTCCATAGCTGGAAACCACCATGGTATCCAGGGTGACGGGAAGGTCGATTTCCCGCATGAGGTCACAGAGGAAGGGCATGGCTCCTTTCAGGATGCCTACGAGGACCACATTCCTTCCGGCATAGTCTTTCGTGATTTGTGCGCCGATTTCCCTGACCCGTTTCTGAAGTTCTTCTTTCGTAATCAGGACTGTTTTAATATCTTTCCCCAGGTTCTCCATGTTCATTCTCCTTATCTTCCCACTCCACCGTAAGGAGCAGGAAACTTTTCGTATCCCCGCCGGGCCGGGCCATGCGGCTTCCCCGCAGGAAGCAGATCCAGTAAATATGGCCTTCATCAGCAAGAACCGGCCATTCTTTCCGAAGGGCTGCAGGAATTCCCTTCTCCTGCAGGATGGAAAAGACGGACCTCGTGCCTTCCATGCCCGGGGGTGCCAGACGGTCTCCCTTCTCCGCCTTGCGGAGAGACAGCGTTCCCGCCCTCTTCCCGTCCAGAAGGTACTGGTTCTTCCCTGTGGGCACGGGCTCTTTCAGAAGTTCTCCGGTCAGATGAAAGGTGCCCATATCCGTCGTAAGGGATGTATATCTTATTATACCAGTTTTATTTGCGATATGTTTTGTTTTTTCCACCAGGTCCTGATAGAAATAGCGGAAATAGTCGGAGCTTTTCCCCTCCATGCTTTTTCTGGTATTTCCTTTATGGAAATATAAAACTTCCTGCCCCGTCTCAAGGACGGTTCCTGCTTCCGAAGTCCGGTGAAATCCTTCCTCCAGGGCCAGCAGGCGGAGCCTTTCCACTCCTTCAAAGTCCGCCGTTTTCCCGCCCGTTTTTTCTATGGCGTTCATCAGGACCCTCCGCTGCAGGGCAGGATGAAGATGACTGAAATGATTTTTCGGATAAAACAGGGCCTCCCCGGCTTTTCTGAAATGGATGCTTTCTTTCCCTGCCTCTTCTCTGAGAAAATCTTCGTCTGCTGCCGCCGTTTCAGAAAGGCGGGAAAGGGCTGCCGTAAGTTTCGGATTATGGGAGAGAAGCAGCGGCATGAGAAGCAGGCGGATTTTATTTCTTGAGCCCTCAGGAACGTCATTGGTCTCATCATGATAGGGCTCGCAGGGATAGAGTGAGACGAATTCCCCGATTTCTTTTTTTGTCACGGAAAGGAAGGGACGGATTTTATTTCCTGCTTTCGGACGGATGCCGGAAAGGCCGTTCAGCCCGCTTCCCCGGAGAAGATGGAAAAGAATGGTTTCCGCCTGGTCATCCTCATGATGGGCCGTGGCGAGAAGATTGTATTTCCCCTCTTTCATCACTTCGGAAAGGGCCCGGTAGCGGAGCTCCCTTGCCACGGTTTCCAGGGACCCTTTTTCCTTTTCCCTTTCCTCCGGGACGTAGACGTCTTTCCGGTAAAAAGGGATGGAAAGTGTTCCGCAGATGGCGCGGACGCCCTCCGTTTCTTTCTCCGCCGCTTCCCGGATATGATGATTGACACAGCAGCAGCCGATTTCTATATGTTCTTTTTCCCTGATTTCATTCAGAAAAAGAAGAAGGCCCAGGGAATCGGGGCCGCCGGAAACGGCAGCCAGGATCCTGTCACCCCTCTGCCAGAGTTTTTTCTCATGGGCAGCGGAAAGTACCTTCTTCAGAAATAGTTCCTTCTTCATTTGTCCTCGTTCGGTTTCAATACGTCCGCATCCAGGAGTCCTTCGGACAGGTCCCGGTCGCTCACCATGATTTCGGGCAGGGCGAAGTACTCCATCAGCCCGTCAAGAATGGCAAGGCCTGCCACGATGATATCTGCCCTGGAGGGCATGAGTCCCGTAATATGGCAGCGATCGTCATAACTCATGCGATAAAGCTTCATCATCAGGTCATGGACGTCTTCCTGATGAATCACATAATCCTGCACTTTGGAAGAATCATAGACTTCCAGTTCCTGCAGGACGGAAGCCAGGGAGGTTACCGTACCGCCGACTCCGATCCATCGCTTCACGTTTGTCATGGCATCGAGGAGATCCGTTTCCCTGAAGAGGGCAAAGCAGTGTTTTTTCAGTTCTGCCAAACCTCTTAACGTGGTGGTATCGAACTGTTTCGAGCATCGTACGCAGCCCAGGCGGAAACTGTGGCGAAGTCCGATATCCGGTCCGTAACCCATGCAGAATTCCGTGGATCCCCCTCCGATATCGACTACTGCCGTTACTACGGAAGGCGTCCCTGCGGCGCCAATATAACTGTAGTAGGCTTCTTCTTTCCCCGTAAGGATACGGACGGGAACTCCTGTCGCCGCTGTCACTTCATCCGTAAATTCGCCGCCATTGGCCGCATCTCTTACGATAGAAGTGCCATAGGCAAATATTTCCTCTGCCCCTTCGAGCCTTGCCTTGTCCACGAATTCTTCGATGGCTTTCAGGGTCCTTTTCTTCGGGCCTTCCCCGATGAAAGCCTGATCGGTCATGCCTTCCCCGAGACGGCTGCTCCGGAGATCCTTGAAAAGGACTTTCCAATCCCCTTTCTCTCCCTTTTCCGCCAGAAGAAGACGGACGGAATTCGTACCGATATCGATAATCGCGCGCATCATTTCCTCCATGAACCGGCATCCCGGTTCAAAACGAATAAAAGCTCCCCGCCTTTTATTTCCTGTGCCTTGTGACAATCATATTTTCCTGATTAAAAAAGAGAGGCTGACGACAGCCCCCTTTTTACCCGAATCAGTCAGAACGGCGGGCACCTCTGCCGCCCCGTTTGGATTCTACATTGCGTTTCAGATCGAGAAGCCTTTCATCGCTGTCCTTCAGGAAACGGGAAAGTTTATCTTCGAAAGAAGCCGGCGCTTCCCTTCTTCCCCCGCGGAAAGGACGGTCGAAAGAGCGGCTTTCCCTTCTCTCCGGACGGGAGGATTCGAATTCCTCCACTTCCTGGCGGAACGGTTCATCTTCTTTATGGAAAGAGTGATGATTCTCATGGCCTGCGAAATTTCCACGTTCATGGAAATCCCGGCGTCCCTGGCGTTCATGGCCGTGGGAGCCCTGTTTCTTTTCCTCTTTTGGCTGCGCCTGTTTGATGGAAAGGGCAATCTTTCCTCTTTCATCAATGGTGAGGACCTTGACCTTCACTTTATCCCTGACCTTCAGGTAATCATTGACATCGCTCACATATTCATCAGCCACTTCGGAAATGTGAACCAGACCCACTTTATTGTCCGGCAGCTCTACAAATGCCCCGAACTTTGCGATACCTGTAATAGTACCTTCTACGATATTGCCGACTTCTAAAGCCATGAGAAAAAAATAAATCCTCCTTGAAATATAAATGGATATATACACATTGATTATACGAAATTCAGAAAGGAATAGCAATATTCAAGTTTTGTCTTTTTCCATGGGAAAAGAAATTGAAATTTTTTATGAGACAAATTCACTTTTTTCCCTACTATATGTATAGAAGGAAATCATACCCCTTCCACTTCTTTCGCCGGCGCGCGTTTCCAGGATAGGCGGAAGGGAATGGGTATCTTTCCTGAAGCGGTACCGCATGACATCCATAATCCTTTGAAAGTCCGGTCTGATTACCTTTGAGGCCGGGTAATTCCCCGGGTGGACAGGGAAAATGGAATAAGCATGAAAAGCAGGCGGGCAGCTATGCTGCCTGCCTGCTTTTCGTGCTTATTTTCAGGATTCCTGCTTTTACCGCTCAATGATTCCGAAATGACGGTCTGCCTTTCTCCGCTCTCCGGCCAGGGGGCTGTGGCCCACGGCCACGCCAAGAAGCGGCGTGATTCCCTGGGGGAGATGAAGCATTTTCAGATACTCCGCATCGGGCGGAAGATGATGAATGAAGCCGAAGAGGATGATGGAACCGAGTCCCAGGTCCGTGGCTTTGAGGTGAATGTGCTCGGCAATGATGCCGGCATCAAATCCTTCCATATAATCGACGGCATCCTTCGTGCGGCAGATGAGGAAGAGAAGAGGCGCTTCAAAAATAAGATGAGGTCTTCCCGCCTTCTCGGCACCCTCCCTGGTGAGGGTATTTAATACGTCCTGATCCGTCACGGAGACGATGACGTAGCCTTTATCATTATGTTTTCCCACGGACGCCTGAAGAGCAGCCGCAAGGAGCGTTTTCCTGTCTTCTTCAGACACCGGTTCCTTTGTATAGGAGCGGACCGATTTCCGAAGGGCACAGACTTCTTCAAATTCCATATTTCATTTCACCCTTCACGTGGAATACGGGGAAGCGGGCGGTGAGCCGTCTTTCCCTTCTCTGGAGAGGCGTATGTCCCACGGCTACGGACATGGCGGGCTTCCAGCCTTCCGGCATGTTCATGGCCTTGAAATATTCGCCAAATCCATCGGTCACATTCAGGGTGCGGATGAAGCTGTAAATGCAGATGGAGCCAAGTCCCAGATTTTCCGCTTCCAGATGCATGTGCTCTGCCATGATGCCCGCATTCAGCTTGATGGAATCTTCCCTGGCTCCGGGAGCGCTCATGATGAGCAGCAAAACCGGTGCGCCGTAAAGCGGATCCCCCCGCCCGGAAAGCGCGTCATTCTGGTCTGCCAGGAGTTTCAGGACTTTTTTATCCGTCACCACCGCAATGCCATAATGCTTGTAATCGAAATGACCCACCGGCGCCCGCTGGGCAGCAGCGAGAATTTTTTCGATATCCTCTTCGGAAACCGGTTCGTCCGTATAACGGCGGCAGGAAAACCGCACAGCCAGCAAGTGTTCAAATTCCATAAGTACCTCCCGGGCAAAAGCCCCAACGCCGCCAGAGGGCGGCCAAAGATGAAATAAAATCAGAAGGCCCGGCAGCTCATCCGCTCCTGCCATGCCCGAATGATTCCCTGCACACACTCCATCATGAATGATGGGAAAGATCATTGATAATAGCTGATGGCCAATGGCTAATGGCTAACGGCTAACGGCTAACGGCTAACGGCTAACGGCTAACAGCTATTTCCCGTTCATCAGGTTCGAGAGGATGGCGCCCACCATTTCGTAATCATCCAGGGCAATGGAGAGGGGTTCCTCTTTTCCTTTTTCATACAGGCAGAGGGGGCCTTTCCCGATTTCCGCCTGTTCCAGGTCCGAAAGTTCGATGGTTTCCTTCTTCACTTTGCTCCGGAAGCCGATACGCTCTCCGGTGAGCCAGAAAGCGCCTTTTTCTCCTTCCTTCCAGGCACTTTTGTCTTCGTGATTTTCGAAATTTCCCACCCGGAAAGGCTTGCCCGGGGCGATGACCGTGCCCTCTCCTTTCACCGGCTTTCCGGCCGCCGTCATGAAACGGGCGGAAGCGGTGAAATAAAGTTCCTCCCCTTCCCGGTATTTCACATTGGCATATTCCCTGTTCATCCGGGGAAGGAGGCCTTTTTCCTGAATCTTATAGAGCGCATTGCACCGGCCGGCAATGGTTTTATATCTGTATTTGTCGTCTTCCTTCATCATGTAGCAAAGCTTCAGAAGGTCCGCGTACAAATCATAATCCTCATCATTCATGTACCCGTCCTGATACAGTTCTTCGAAGACCCTGTCGCAGGCTTTGGCCTGGGCCTTCGCCAGCTGTTTATTTCCCAGATCTTTTTTCTTTGCAAAGGCGATGAGTTCTTCCAGAAAATCCGCATCCAACTCATCATCCAGAGCGGCTTTTGCCATTTTTTCTGCGTATTCTTCTATTTCTTTCTCTTTGCCGGAGCCAAATAAGTTAAAAAACAAAGAGAGCACCTCCCGGGTTCAATGCCAGTTCCTTTGAAAGGAATGGTTATTATGGAAATAATCGTGATTCGTGGTTCGTGATTTCGTTGTTCGTTAATCGTTATTCGTTATTCGTTATTCGTTATTATAATTTACCCAGGATTAAAT
>DKQZ01000051.1:0-10338 GCA_002471975.1 Dialister sp. UBA7295
TTTGACAAAGGGTAAGATTCAGAATGTGTATCCTCAATCGTGGCCCGTGCTCCGTGGTCCGTGAAGGTGGCGCCCTTCGGGCGCAGTATTATATGGGGATTTATGCGCAGGCTTATGATGTTGGATTGTCCAGCATAACCTGAATCGTGGTTCGTGATTCAGGTTCCGGGAATGGGTATCCTCAATCGTGGCCCGTGCTCCGTGGTCCGTGGAGGTGGCGCCCTTCGGGCGCAGTATTATATGGGGTCTTTGGCTCCCCATTGACTGAATGAAGAATAGGGGGACATTTATTTGGATTATTCTTTGAATTCCCTGATATGCTGTATTCCAGTTAGAAATTTGATTCTGAAGTTAGTATTTTTCTATCAGCTTTGCTTGACCATATATCAAAAAAGGAATATTATAGTTAAAGAAAGAGAAGAAGAAAGGAAGACGTCAATATGTTTAAAATTATATTTTATAAGCGCACTGACGGATCTGCACCGGTAGAAGAATTTTTAGACAGCCTTGACGTAAAAATGCGAAAGAAAGCAGTAGACAGCCTTCGTATTCTTAAAGAATTTGGAAATCGTTTAAGAGAGCCTCATTCCAAACCTGTGGGAGATGGACTTTTTGAGTTACGCATCAGGTTCTCAAATGATATTGCAAGAATCTTTTATTTCTTTATAATCGGTAATCAGATTATTTTGACAAATGGGTTTATTAAAAAGACACAAAAGACACCGAAATCGGAATTATTGCTGGCTCAAAAGTACAAAGATGATTATGAAAGGAGAAGTCATCATGGATGATCTTGAAAAATATATGGAAAAACAGATGAAAAATCCTGAATTTAGAAAGGAATATGAAGAAACCAGGGCGGAATTTGAAGTGTCTCGTATTCTGATTAAAGCACGTGTTGAAGAAGGGTTGACTCAGAAAGAGTTGGCGGAGCGATGTGGCATTCGTCAGTCCAATATCAGCCGTATTGAAAATGGTTCCTGCAGTCCAACCGTGGCTACACTCCAGGCCCTTGCCTCCGGTCTGGGGAAAAAACTGGATATACGATTTGATTAATGATGATTGGTAAACGTCCTGCGTTTTGCAGGACGTTTTAATTTTGGAGTATTGGACGGGTCGATAAATTGCACAGATATCTTCCCGGTACCGTTCCATGAGACGCAATCGGAAGGTCCTCCATCGTCTCTTTCTTCCCGACCTGTGATACAATACTCTATATAAAATCCAACAGAATCGAGATAAGAAACCATGGAAAAATATTTTGACATCAATGAGGAAGGTTACAGCATCCGCTGCCGGTTTTTCTGTTATGACAAGGGAGCGAGGTCTTTTGACAATGTAGTCCTTGTGACCCACGGATTCGGGTCTTCCAAGGAGACGGCAGGGACTGCGTCTTTCGGGGAGCACCTGGTTTCCAAATTCAAGGATTATGCGGCCCTGGCCTTTGACTGGCCCTGCCACGGCATGGATGCCAGGAAGAAGCTTTCCGTTTCCGAATGTCTTACCTACCTCACCATTGTGTGCAATTATGCAAAAAAGGAACTCAAGGCAAAGAATCTTTTCATCTATTCCACCAGTTTCGGCGGATACCTGACGCTGCGCTACCTCATCGAAGTGGGCAATCCGTTTAAGAAGATAGCCCTCCGCTGCCCGGGAATTCACATGTATGAAGCCATGCGGAACCATCTGACCGACGATGACTATGCCAAACTGGAAAAGGGGAAGGAAATATCCGTGGGCTATGGGCGGAAAATGAAGATGGACAAATCCTTCCTGGAGGACCTGAAAGCCTTTGACGTGACGAAGCATGAATATTTCGACTATGCCGACGATATCCTCATCATTCACGGTACGAAGGATGAAATGATTCCCATCGAAGGGCCGAGGTCCTTTGCGGAAGACAACGTCATCGAATTCATCCCTGTAGAAGGAGCCAACCATCCCTTCCGGGATCCGAACCATATGGCTCTTGCCATTCATAAAATCATCGAATTCTTCCATGGGGATCTGGAGGAGTGAGAGGAGAGCCTTTAGCCGTTAGCAGTTAGCTTTTAGTAATTGGCTTCACAACGGGGCAATGGATTGGATTGGCAGAATTCAGAAAATAAAAAAGCTGTGGTATCTACTCGATACTACAGCTTTTTATATGAATCGATTTTTCCATATTTCCTTGTCAATTCCGCAGTTCTTGCTTCCTCGATGGAAATTGAGCCTTTCAGGATTCCCATTAATATATCGGTGATGGAATCCTGCTTATGCGGTTTCTTTTGTCTTTCTTTTCCCTTTTGTTCCATCATAAGTCACCTGGGGCAGATTGAGATGATGAATATCTAACTGCTAACGGCTAACCACTCCCACGGTTTCTCCCATTTCCACGAACCAGCCGGGATTTTCGCGGCGGATTTTTTCGAGGAGTTTCTTCCCCTCTTCCTTGCTTTCGAGGAGTACGAAGAAGGCGCTGCCTGAGCCTGTCATGAGGGCGGGACGGCAGAGGGACGCGAGGCGGGCCGCCGTATTTCTAAGAATTTCATTTTCACAGAAGAGGGCCGGTTCGAAATCATTGCAGAGAGAAGCAGCCAGAAGGTCCCGGCGCTTTTCCTCCAGCGCTTTCACGCAGGCGGAAGTGGTATTCATGAGATGTTCCTTCATGCGGTCAATCATGCGATAGGCAGCTGCCGTGGATTCGGCGGTCTGGGGACGGATGATGAGAAGGGGAAGGCCTTCCCAGGGAATGAGTTTCGTCAGTTTTTCCCCGATTCCTTCACAGCGGCAGGCCCCGCCAAGGACGCAGAATGGAATGTCCGCGCCAAGGCTCGCGCTCATGGCTGCCAGATCTTTGAGACTCCTGCCCGTGGGGTAAAGCCGTTCCAGACCACGGAGCACCGCAGCGGCATCGGAAGAACCGCCGCCCATGCCCGCTTCTGCAGGAATATGCTTCTCGAGCGTCATATGGACTCCGCCTTTGACACAGGTTTCTTTGAAGAAAAGCTCTGCTGCCCGGACCATGAGATTGTCCCGCCCCAACGGCGCTTCCCCGGAAGTGACAATGAGGGAAATATCCTCCGCCTTTTCCAGGGTGATTTTGTCGTGGAGGGAAATGGAGTGCATCACGGAATCGATGAGATGGTAACCGTCCGCCCTCTTACCTCCTACGGACAGGGTGAGATTGATTTTCGCGTACGCAGTTTCAGTGATCATGACAGGCCTTTCAACGTTTCATGGAATTGGAAATAGACTTATTCGTCAGTATTATAGGGGTTTATATGGATAGTGTCAAATATTTTGAAATGTCGGGGAGTTGGGAGACACTGGGGGTGGATTTAGATAGAGGCGTTTGGTGCGATACCGGGAAGTCAGAGTCACGGGAGGACCCTGGGAATGAGACAATTGGGCGGTATCGGGGAGATGGAGGCACCTGTGCCGGTACCGGTTTGAGTCATTTGGGGCGATACCGGGGAGGGGAAATCCCGCTGCGCGAAACAGATTTTCCGCAGAAAAGCATCAAACCTTACGGTCGAATCGGCAGGCAAAAATCGCAAGACGCCTTTTGCTCTGGTCGGAATGCCTCAAAACTTTCAGACGATCAGCGGCAGGCTCAGACACAGGAAGGCTGAGCTTTATTTCCTCGCTACCAGGATGACCGCGAGGATGATGAGTCCCATACCGGCAAGCTGCCAGAAGCCGAATAGCAGCTGGAAGAGGAAGAAAGAGAAGATGATGGATGAAACCGGTTCGATGGCGCCGATGATGCTTGTCTCGGCCGGCTGGATATAAGCCACACTTCCCAGATAGAGACAGAAGGAAAGGATGGTCCCGAAAATGACTACAAAAAGGAAGGCCAGAATTACATGCATAGAGAGGCTGCCGGTGAAATCCGTACAAAGGGTCACGGGAGCCATAAAAAAGGATGCCAGCAGCATTCCCCAGCCGATAATCATGGGAGCGCCGTACTTCCGGATGATCCGCACAGGAACCACCGTATAAATGGCACAGGCCAGGGCCGCGAGAAGGCCCCAAAAAAGAGCTTTCGGCGAAATGGCCAGGGACCCGAAATCCCCGCCCGTGGCGATGAGGAAAGTTCCTGCCACGGCAAAGAAAGTGCAGCTGATTTCTATCCGGGAAGGAAATCGCTTTTCCCGGAAACAGTTCCAGAAAATGATGAGGATCGGATTGATGTACTCCAGCACCGTCGCCGTAGGGGCATTGCTTTCCGCGATGGAAGCAAAATAGCCGTACTGGGTGGCCATCATGCCAAAGACAGAAAAGATGAGGATGGAAATACGGTCCTTCGGATCCTTCCATATTTCAAAAATCTTCTTCCCCTGCAGCGCCAGAAGACCAAGAAGGAGAATGCCTGCCAGGAGCAGCCGGCAGAAAGTCAGCCATTCCGGCGCGATTTCTTCATTAATGAGCAGGTACTGCCCCGCAATCCCGCTGGCACCCCAGAGGATGGCTCCCAGGGATGCCAGAAAAATACCTTTTTTACGGTCCGCTGTCATAGATTCATCTCCTGTCACACTGACTCTACTATATCGATTCAGGAAGTATTTATCAATAGGGAAACGGTGACAGAGGGCGGGAAGAAAAAGGGATGAAGGATTCTCTGTAAAATACCTGCCGATTACCAAAGTCTTCCGTGAAAAAGATTTCTCAGTTTTTTTGTGCTATAGTGACCCTGTAAAGGCTTCTATGGAAGCGATAATTTTGCCGGCCGCCTGTTTGGGCAGCCGGCTGTTTAATCACGGAGGTAGTAATGATGCAAGAAAAATCAAAGAAGCAGGCACTGATTGATGCCATTTTTGACGAATATGAAGATTTCACGGAAGGGGAATTGTCAAGATTCACCGTTGATCAGCTTCAGTTCATGAAAGAGGCCCTGAAAATTTTAGAAACCGATGATACCCGGTCGTGGCATCCCACTCTCAGGAAAAAAGAAAAGAAGACCTCATGAAGAGGGCAGAAGAAGACGATGATTCCCATCCCTCTGATCATGAAGTAGAGTATGACTGGTTTGACCGGGAATCATAAACATCGCAGCTGAAAGTCGGGAGGCTCCCGCAAAAAAGCCCGCTTCTGTCTGAAGCGGGCTTTTATAGTTGAAATGATGATATAGGTCCAGGACCGAGCTGTTTTTGGGACGGCGGAAAGTATTCCTGAAAGAGTGTGTCATGATAAGCTTGCATCACTCATTCCTTCCCTTTATTAGGATTTTCCTAAAAGAACTTCAAGATTAGACAATATCTTCTGATCGTTCTCAATCAGTTCCTTCTCTATTTCAATCCATTGTTTCAACTGATCCCGGCCCTTTGAGAGCGATCGTTCCAGCTGAACCCGGTCCGCCTCAGATAAATGTTTCGGTGGCAAAAGGGGGGTATCTATCAGTTCTCTTAAGGTATTTTCCGTGTCGCAGTTTCTAATCCTGATCCCTTTTTGCTTTTGATGCAAGTAAAATTCGAGGATACCCTGGTACTTTGCCACCGCCATTTCCATCTGTTGTTTAGGAGAAAGAGGATTCAATATTTCTTTTTGCTCTTTATCGCCTCTTCCTGTGTCGGGGTCATCGGTCGCCAGAAGAAAGGAAATGAGTGGATGCTTCATGACGACAGGATTTTCTCTTTTTCCATCTTTTTGAGTTAGCTTTTTGAAAACGATAGCACCAGGGCTGTAAGGAGCGATGGCATTTAACACATAATCTGTCCTGGTTTTTGGCCTTTTGATCATCTCTTCCTTACTGGCTTTTGGGGGCAGGGAAAGAAGGTGGATGTACTTTGCGAGAGCTTCTTCCCTGTAATAGGAGCGGTGAGAAACGTTAGGGGTGAGGATTTCTCCCTTAATCAAATAGTGGGGATCGTATTTTCTCTGTTTGTGGTGATCCAGGTATACCTTGGATTTCTGAACCGCAGCTTTGGCTTCTTCTTCTGAATATAGGTCTGCGAAATCCGGATAAATAGGAAAGGGCAGGTATTTTTTAGTCCCGTTGCATTGGGAAGGCAGATACAGCCGGTATTTCATGGCGTAAAGTGCCAGTATTTTCAGCGGGCAGGCAAAGGGTTCCCATTCAGCCGGTTCATAGGGGGATGTATTGATTTCTCTTGTAATCAGCTCCCCTTTGCGGTCATCAAGATTTTTGTAGTCACGGAGCAGCTTGGTAATCGTTTTTCCATCGAGCCCAAGGGCCTGCTGGATATCCGTTTTATTTAATTTCAAGTTC
Source organism: Dialister sp. UBA7295 (assembly GCA_002471975.1). Taxonomy (GTDB): domain Bacteria; phylum Bacillota; class Negativicutes; order Veillonellales; family Dialisteraceae; genus Dialister. The sequence goes on from DKQZ01000051.1 coordinate 6,212, forward strand.
CTGGTCTCTGGATACAAAAGGCCATTTTCCCTGGAGGCGAAAGGGAGATTCAGATTTTTGGCGACTTCGAGGAGCTCACTTTCCGTATAAAGATCGCGGGAAACAGGTTCTATTTTCCTCTCAGCTCCAAAAGAGGAAAACAGTTCATTTTCTTTCTGTTTCCATTCTTCCTGCTCTTTTGCTTCCTCCGGGGTCAAGGCAAGTTTATGAAAGAGGTCCTCATTTTTTTCTGCCCAGGCGAGCAGCTTTTCCTTTTGAGCGTCTCCCTGGAATTTCTTTAATAGCCTGGAGGTTTTGGGATCATCTCCCCGGCATTTTTCTTTTTGCTTCTTTGATAGCCTGGAAGCCTCAGATATTTCTAAAAGACTATTGATGATCGCCCTGAAAGTACGGTCTGCCAGACCCAGTGCAGTGGCTGCCTGTTTATGATCATAATATATTTCTGCCATAGGTCCTCCATTGGATGAACTTTTTTAAGACTCTCTTTTTATTGTACTCTGTTTTGCGGGGAGTGGGAATTCATTCCTGCGGAGCATCGGGAAGAAAGGGGTACAGTTTTCCTCTTTCTGAAGACCCGGGCTTTTACCGTCTTCTTCCCGGGTTCTTGTAAGAATGGAGGTCGGGCGATAGAATACAGGTATCGGATACATCTCTTCTTCTTGAAAGGCGGGATGTATCCGAAAACTTTCTGAAAGGAGGTGGTTATCATGGAGATAGTTATCGAAAGATTGATGTTCCTTCATGGAATCCAGCTTGATCTCGTTGCAGTGGCGATGGCCCTCTCCGGGTTTGGAATCGGCCTGCTCACCGGACGCGGGATGATTTTAAGCTGGTTGTCGGACTTGCTTATAGTAGAAGAGCCTGAAGAGCCCGTCCCAAATGAAGAAGATACAGCCATAAAGAAATAAATGTCAAAGCAATAATGAAAAGGCACCTGTTTCCTGCAGAAACAGAGCTGCCGGATAATGAAATGATGATTCCATCATTTCGAAGTAAGATTAAAAAAGAAAAGGTAAATAAAAATGTTAGAAAATAAAGCAAACAGCCTCAACTTAATGGAAAATCTATTTTATTTCAATGGTACTAACCATCCCGTTTCAATTATTGAAACCACAGATTACTATACGACGCGGCGCGGATTTTCTGTTTTGACGAATCCGGAAGAAGCCAAGCCCTGTATGGTGCTGAACCCGGGGGTCCCCCTTTCTGTTCATCGTCAGACGGAAGCGCCGGCAACTTTCCTTTTTCCGGAAGGCAGTTTTTCCACATATGATTTTCCAGAAAATTTTGGTGACAGTTCCTATAGATATGACGTCATTCTTGTGTCTCGATATTACGCCAATCAGGTGTTGTCAGCTCTGCCCAGGTTTAATTTCGACTTTGCGGATCGTTTGTGGATCATCCAGCCACTTTATAATCAAGATCCAGACAGATACCCGGATGCTCACCGCCTTGGAGAGGCAGCAGGCTTGCGGAAAATCTTGATGCCCTGTCAACCGGGAGAATATTTAAAGAGAACTCTCAATCCGTTTGCTTCGCCTGACCAGAAACCCTCTCTGGCTGCAGCCTCGCTCAGTCTGGCTCTTTATGCGGGAGATCCTTACTGCGAGCAGCTTTCGGACTATGTCATGACAGAACTTCAGAGAAGAATCCAGCTGTCAAAAAGACAGGCATAATGGAATATATTAGCAGGAGACAAGAAAAAGGAGAAACAATTATGGAAAATGAAGAATACCTAAATGAGATACTTGATCAGCTTCAGCAAATAAAGCGGAAGATGGACCCGAATGGCCTGGACGAGGAAGATTATGATGAGCCTGAAAATTATGATGCTGAAATGGAGCGGTTAAGAACCGAAAACGGCCGGCTCCAAGAGGAATTGGCTCAGGTGAAAAGGGAGCTTCAAGAGTTGAAGGCTGATTATGACGAGACTAATAAACAGGGGTCCATTCTGTATGCTCGGTACCTTGCAACAAGAAAGCAGCTTCAGGAAACAGTTGCAGAATTAAATAAGTATATTGAACAACTCCAGGGCATCTTGAAGTAAGGTGCACCCTTACCTGGACCCGAAATAAAATCTTCCCTGCATGGCAGTCCTTCTGGCAGGGCTGCTATGTGGGGAAACTATTCTTTACAAATCAAGAGGTTTAAAATATGGATACCAACGAAATCAACGAGGTAAATGACCTGTTTCAAGACCTGAAAGAAGCAAATATAGATATGGATGAATCCGTGGCTGATCTTGCAGAGGCTCTTGAACGTGATGACAATGATAAGGTTTATTCTCTCTCTAAAGATCTGGCGGAGAAGAAGAATGACTGGGGACTATTCATTTATTCGGAATTCTTTATTAGAGGAGAGAAAGTTAAAAAAGACTTAAACAAAGCCGAGAGACTTCTTAGAGAGGCGGCAAAGACCAATCCCCTGGCGGCTCTTCGGTTGGTAGACTTGATAAATTATCGTGTTATTCCCAGCAGCAATCCTGCCCATGAGCTGTATGTTTTAAGCCGATTCGCCGCCTCAAAAGGCTTGCCGAAAGGGATGTACCAGGCCGGCATTTGCGTGAAAGCCGGCTGGGGCTGTCGGGTAAATAAGAAACAGGCATTCGAATGGATCTTAAAGGCAGCTAAAAGGGGATATCTGGATGCGCCCTACGTGGTGGGAGAAATGTATATGACCGGAGCCGGTACAAAACGGGATTTAAGGCAGGCCAGGTATTGGTTTGAACAGGCTGTTAAGCTAAATAATGATGCCGAGGCAATGGTCATTTTAGGGACTTTCTGTTATAAAGAAAATAAACTGGCCATGGCGAAAGATTACTGGAAACGTGCCGCCCCCTCCTGCGTAGAAGCGAAAGTGCTCTTGCATAACATGAAGTAATATACTTCATATTTTTTCTACTTTTCCCCACCACAAAAAGGCCCGGACGGCGGTTTTCTTTAAAAACTGCCGTCCGGGCCCTTTCTCAGCTATTCCGGAATACAATGAGGGCCCTTTTTTAAAAAATTTCATACAGCGCTGCCGGAGGAAAAGATTCGGCCCCTGCCCAATTTCATAAGGCGCAGGCAGAGGCTTTCTATTTTTTCCTCTATAGATATAGTTCATAAAAAGGGGATGCATCATTATATTTTAATTAAATTTAAGAAATGAGCCATCCGGCTGGGGAATGGTTATTTCCCTGTCACTCCTATGAGCGATGCCCGAGGCGGATTCCCACTGCCTTCAGTGACCCCTCCGCCAGGGAGGATGCATATTTCCTGTCCCCTGTTATGAACGGGGTTTATCTATTATTTACAAAATTTATAATTGACATTGTTCCGGCAGGGGGCTATGATTTTAGTATATTAAAAGCGCAATGATGCAGTCCCATCATTGCGCTTTTGTGTTTCAGGAGAAGGAGGGAGCGGCATGAAAGGCATATTGTCCGCCCGATAGACGCTTTTGATCTTCTGAAACCCATGGCGTCCACGGATACGATAGATCCTTAGAAATATGATCTTGCTCGCCGGCCCGATGAATACATGATTCTTTCGAAGTACCATGAATCCATCCCGATTGATGACCGGCTGATGAAGAATGACAGAGTCCGTTGACCGATGAAAGGAAAGGGGGTGATAGCATCCAAAATGAGAAGGCACAAATCTGAACGGGCGGATGCTGTCATTCTGAAAGTCCCGTTCCTTCACCGGTCTATTTCCGCAGCCGGTTCCCCCCCCTCTGGACTGACTGCGGGATAGAATAAGTCCGGCATCGTGATGCCCCACGATGCCGGGCGTTTTATGTGATTTACTGGAGCCTTCTGGTATATATTGGGACCTGAGTCAGCTGCGGCTTTCGGGCCTTAGCCTCACCGCGGCATGCCTCGATAGAGTCACTATCGGGATTCCGGGGCGCGGGGTGCGGGGTTCGGGAAGGTGTCGGCCTGATGGCCGACGAGTTTATATGGGGGCTGGGCCCAGGCGGGAGATATTGGAATCATTCAGAAGATCATTAGTCTGAGTCAGAAGCGGTTTTCGTGGATTAGCCTCACCACGGCGAGCCGCTGCATTGTCATTTCCGGGGTTTCGTGGTTCGTGATTCGTGGTTCGTGAAGGTATGCCGCTGACGCGGCATGAGTTTTTATGGGG
>DKQZ01000051.1:10344-10587 GCA_002471975.1 Dialister sp. UBA7295
ATTTGTCGGATCATTGGTCTGATTCAGAAGCGGTATTCGTGGGGGAGCCCCACCACAGCGAGCCGCTGCATTGTCATTTCCGGGATTTCTTGGTTCGTGATTCGGGAAGGTATGCCGCTGTTGCGGCATGAGTTTTTATGGGGGTGCCCGGACGGGAGCAAATTTCTGCCTTGAATTTCTGATGCTGTTCCTGAAGGAGATTTATACAAAGCAGGATTCTAACGGCTAATGGCTAACGGCTAA
>DKQZ01000043.1 GCA_002471975.1 Dialister sp. UBA7295
GTTCAAGCCCTCCCAGGTTTGGGAGGGTGCCCGAAGGGCGGGTGGGTCGTACAACAGGTCTTACACCCCGCCTGTGTACAATCCCCATAAAAAAATATCGGCGCATCAGCGCCGACACCTTCACGAACCACGAACCACGAATCACGAATCACGATCAGAAAAATGACTCAAAACATAAAAATCACCAAATGAGAAACCCTACTTCCTCCCCTCCACGTTTCCATTCCCCAGGAGTCCTTTCAGCGCTTCTTCCGCTTCGGCGGAGAAGTCAAGATAGAACTGGGGGAGCATCCGTATTTCCTGTCGGCTGCTCTGGATATGGAGGAAGACCGGCGTCTCGCCGTGATATCTCTGAAGGATTCTTGCAAGGCCGCTGGAGACGGCTCCGTTTTCATGACGGTCGTCTACATAGAGATGGACGGAGGAGACGGGCGGTCTCACGTCCTGATGGAAGCTTGCCAGCGGCACAATGTCGTCGGCCAGGATTTTCACTTCTCTTTCGTTGGCCTGTACCCGCCCCCTCAGGCAGACGGGCATGTCTTCCACAAGAATGGGCCGGGCTTTTTCCCAGGCTCTGGGGAAGACGACGGATTCCAGGTCCCCGTCATAGTCTTCGATGGAAACATAGCCCATGGGCTCCCCTTTTTTGGTCATGGTGCTCTTGACCCGGGTGATGGTGCCTCCGATGGTGACGTTTTTTCCATCGTATTTCATGGCTTCCTGCTGAAGCTGGTAGATGGGGATGCACCGTTTCATCTGGGCTTTGAAGGCATCCAGGGGATGACCGCTGACGTAGAAACCGAGAAGTTTACGTTCCCAGTCGATTTTTTCATTCTGCGGCATGTCGGGAAGGTCCGGATAGGCCATGGCCTGCCTTTCTTCGAGGCCCCCGAAGAGGGACATCTGCCCCGATTCCCGGTCAAGCCTTGTGGACTGGGCATCGGAAATGGCTTCAGGGAGGACAGCCAGAAGCTGCTGCCGGTTGGCGCCCAGGGAATCCAGGGCCCCGCATCGAATGAGACTTTCGCAGGCCCTGCTGTTCATGGTCCGGTCGGTCACTCTTTCGAGGAAATCGGAAAGGTCCCGGAAGGGTCCTCCCTTCTTTCTGGCCTCGATGATGCCGGCCACTGCATTTTCTCCCACGTTCTGGATCCCATCGAGACCGAAGAGGATTTTATTTCCTTTGACGGAGAAATAGGCTTCCGAGAGGTTCACGTCAGGCGCCGCAATTTCGACTCCTGCTTTTCTTGTATCGGAAATATAGCGGGATACTTTGTCCCGGTCCCCATTGTAGCAGGTCATCATGGCCGCCATGAATTCAGCGCGGTAGTGGGCTTTGAGGTATGCCGTCTGCCAGGCAATGAGGCCGTAGCATACGGAATGGGATTTATTGAAACCATAGCCTGCAAAGTGGACCATGAGGTCAAAGACGTAGTTGGCCGTCTTTTCATCCACCCCATTCTTCAGGGCTCCCTGTACAAAGGTATCCCTGTTCTTCTGCAGGATTTCCGGTTCCTTATGGCCCATGGCACGGCGAAGCATATCGGCCTGGCCCAGGTTAAAACCGCCCATGACAGAGGCAATCTGCATGACCTGTTCCTGATAAAGGATGACGCCGTACGTTTCCTTCAGAATGGGTTCCAGCGAGGGATGGGGGTATTCCACGGGGATTTCCCTATGTTTTCTCTTGATGAAATCTTCCGCCATGCCGCTTCCCAATGGCCCCGGGCGATAAAGGGCCACCATGGGGATGAGGTCTTCAAACCGGTCCGGATGGAGCTGCATGAGAAGGGAGGTAAAGCCGGCGGATTCGGACTGGAAGACGCCGATGGTATCCCCTTTGCAGAGCATATCGCTGGTTTCTTTGTCCACGCTGGGGATCGCATTGATATCAAGGTCGATGCCCCGGTTTGATTGGATCATTTCCAAAGCATCATGAATGACCGTGAGATTTCGAAGGCCCAGGAGGTCCATTTTCAGGAGGCCCAGCTGTTCCACCTGATCCTTTTCATACTGGGTCTGGATGAAACCATCCTGGGTGAGCTGGATGGGCACATATTCATCCACCGGTTTCGAGCAGATCACGACGCCTGCCGCATGGGTGCCGGAATTTCGTGAAAGCCCTTCCAGATCCAGACAGTGGTCGATGAGCCCTTTGACCTGAGGATTGGAATCGTATAAATCTTTAAATTCCCGGGACCCGTCCAGGGTCTTTTTCAGGGTAACCCCGGGACCGCCGGGCACCATTTTTGCAATTTTATCCACGTCCCGGAGGGGCATATTCGTCACGCGCCCCACATCCCGGATGACCGCCCTTGCCGCCAGGGTGCCAAAGGTGATGATCTGGGCCACCTGGTCTTTCCCATATTTTCTCGCCAGGTAATCGATGACTTCTCCCCGCCTCCGATAGCAGAGATCCGTATCGATATCGGGCATGGAAACTCGTTCAGGATTGAGGAAACGTTCGAAAAGGAGATCAAACCGGAGGGGATCCACTTCGGTGATATGAAGGAGGTAAGCCACGATGGAGCCGGCGGCAGAACCTCTTCCCGGACCAATGGGGATGCCATGGGTCTTCGCATAGCGGATGAAATCCATGACGATTAAGAAATAATCGGAAAAGCCCATATGCTCAATGACGCCCAGCTCATAGTCCAGGCGCTTTTTCTCCACCCCCGTGGGATGGGGATAACGCTCGGGAAGCGCCTTCTCGCAGAGTTTCCGAAGGTAAGTCTTTGACGTCTCCCCTTCAGGCACGTCAAAGGCGGGGAGCTTGTGGTCCCCGAAAGTGATGGTCACATGGCAGCGGTCGGCGATTTTTTTCGTATTCTCGATGGCTCCGGGGAAATTGCCCAGAATGGCTTTCATTTCCTCCCCGCTCTTGCAGTAGAATTCCTCATTGGCAAAGTGGAAATGGTAGGGATCGTCCAGGGTCTTTCCTGTGGAAATACAGAGCTTGATTTCCTGGCTTCCCGCATCCTCTTTCTTCGTATAGTGGAAATCATTCGTCGCCACAAGACCCAGACCATATTCATCAGCCAGTTTCGCCAATACAGGACGCACGGCAGCTTCTTCCGGAAGATTGTGATTCTGAAGCTCGATGAAATAATTGTCCTTTCCGAAAGTATCAATATAGAACTCTATGACCTTCCTTGCCTGGTCCATATCCCGGTTCAGGATGGCCTGGGGAAGCTCTCCCCCCACGCAGGCGGACATGGCAATCAGGCCCTCATGGTACTGCTGAAGAAGCTCATGGTCTGCCCTTGGCTTGAAATAATACCCCTCCGTCCAGGCCTTCGAGCAGATCTTGATGAGATTCTGGTAACCGGTATTGTTCTCCGCCAGAAGGATGAGATGGGCCAGTTTCTCTTTTTCCTTCCCCGCCCCCTTCTCGAAACGGCTGCCACGGGTCACATAGATTTCACAGCCGATGATGGGCTTAATGCCTTGTGCCATGCATTCCTTGTACAGGTACACCGCCCCGTACATGACGCCATGATCCGTAATGGCAATGGCAGTCTGCCCCATTTCCTTCACATGGGCGACCAGCTCCTTAATCCGGCAGGTCCCGTCGAAAAGGCTGTATTCCGTATGCGTATGGAGATGAACAAAAGGATCCATTCTACTTCCTCCGGCTTTCATAGATATTATTTTCTATTGTACCATACCACTTCCCGCTTTTCGTAAGCGTGATCCGTGAGAAGCGGAGTGTTTGATATGGGGCCTTCGGCTCTTATCTCCTATATCGCAAAGAAGCTGAAAGTTCACGTAAAGTCATCGCCTTCAGAAAGGCGGGAGCGAAACAGACCGAGAGGGCCGAAATGAAAGGTCGAAAATCAATGAGCCCTCAGTTAAATCTAAATCTTAATGAAATTCTAATGATACAAAACCCATTTTTTCTCTACTATATGTATAGGAAGGCAAAAAGAATGAGGCCTCGGGCCAAGCTCCAGCCGATCCGCCAGGCGCCCAGAAATTTTAAGCGGATTCGGAGCAAGGCCCACGTGTTCCGGATGCCTCCCATCCTCGAGGAATCTGAATTTCCAAAGTTGTTATAAAAAAGCAAATTCTCCCGAATCCGAAATGATTCAGTAACGGCAACCTCGCTCCGTACCCGGTCACGGGAAGCATATCCCAATGCGGGAATTCCTGCTGCCCTATTGACAGGTAAGACCGAAACTCCGGAAAACGAACAATTCCTCGCTCCCGGAGAATTTTGCTGTCCAAAAGCCGTCCACGAAAGTGGGCGGCTTTTTTCGTGCCTCCATGGCAGCCTCTCCCGAAGGGTCTGCATGCTTTACGATAAAGTCAATCATACCGGGCACCTTTTAGTCCTGACCTCATATGTGCCGGCTTCCGAACCCTTCCCGTGTACCTTTATAGTCATTTTCGTCATGTACCTGCCTGACAGCCCCTCACCGCTATGGCGGAGTTCCCCGAACTTCGGGGAGCTTGCTTTTTCCGATAGAGTCAATTAGCACATGAACCTTTTGGCAGTCAGCCTCGTATGTGCCGGCTGCCGAACCCTGCTCTTGTACCTTTATGGTCACTTTCGTCATGTACCTGCCGGACAGCCCCCTACCGCTTCGCGGAGCCCCCCCGGATGAGTTTACCTTTCAGCTCACTTTCGACTTGTACGAGAGTACAGCCCCTCCGTCGCCTGCGGCGACACCTCCCCGAACTTCGGGGAGGCTGTTCGGGGGGCCTGCTCGTTTGCCGATTTCCTCATTTATCTCGAGTACCTTTCATTAACTCCTGCCGCACCAGCGGCAGCACCTTCCCGACAACCCCGATCACCCCGACCGCCCCGACAATCCCGATTCAAAAGTCAATCCACTATTGAGTTTCCCACATAAAAAGCAGCGGGCCTCATTTCTGATGCCCGCTGCCTTCACTTACCACTTATCACTAAAATCTCACTCATCCATCCCTTTGCGAAGTCCTGTGAGATAAGCTTTAAGGTCTTCAGAGGCTTTATTTCCTTCTTTATTGATGATATCAACGACACCGCTCCCTGTGATGACTCCGTCTGCCAGGGCTGCCATGTTGTGAGCCTGCTCCGGGGTATGGATGCCAAAGCCGATGGCAATGGGGGTATCGGTGGTATCTCTTACCACTTGAATGATGTCTTTCAGATCCGTCTTGATGTCTCCCCGCATGCCGGTGACGCCCATAGAGGAAACGACGTAAACGAATCCTGTCGCAGCTTTGACGTTTTCACGGATTCTGGCTTCGGAAGTGGGCGCTACCATCTGGATGATGTCTACGCCGTGTTCATCGGCCAGGGGTCTGATTTCCATCTGTTCTTCGTGGGGCATATCGGGGACGATGATGCCGTCGATACCGATTTCTTCGGCATCCCGGAAGAATCTGTCTGCGGGATAGCTGAAGACGGGGTTGTAATAGGTCAGAAGGACGAGGGGGATATTGGAGTATTTCCGGATTTCCTTTGCCACTTCCATGACCTGGGGAAGGTGCACATGGTTGGCAAGAGCTTTGACGTCAGCTTCCATGATGACCGGGCCGTCAGCGATGGGGTCGGAGAAGGGGACGCCCAGTTCGATGAGGTTGACTCCGGCTTTTTCCATTTCAAGGACGTATTTCACCGTATCTTCCAGGGAAGGAACGCCTACGGTCAGGAATGCGATCAGTGCTTTACCGTTTTTGAATGCTTCTTGAATATGACTCATATGTATTTCCTCCTCAGTCAGTCAGGTTTTCGCCACGATAACGGGCAATGGCAGCCACGTCTTTATCTCCGCGGCCGGAAAGGGTAATGACGACGACGTCATCTTTTGTCATGTTTTTGGCTTCTTTCAACACGCCGGCTACGGCATGGGCCGATTCGATGGCGCAGATGATGCCTTCTGTCTTTGCCAGGTATTCGAAAGCCTGTACCGCTTCTTCATCGGTAATGGCGATGTATCTGGCTCTGCCGATGTCATTGAGGTAGGCATGTTCCGGAGATACGCCCGGATAGTCAAGGCCTGCGGAAATGGAGTAAACTTCGGTAATATTTCCATCATCATCCTGGCAGAAGAGGGATTTCATGCCATGAAATACGCCGAGCCGTCCGCGATTGACGGTGGCCGCATGATAGGGGGTATCGATGCCTTTGCCGCCGGCTTCGCAGCCAATGAGCTGGACTCCCGCATCCTGGACGAAGGGATAGAAGGTGCCGGCTGCATTGGAACCGCCGCCTACGCAGGCATAGACCCGGGTCGGCAGGCTTCCGGTCCGTTCGAGGACCTGGGCCCTGGCTTCTCGTCCGATGCAGCTCTGGAAATAGCGGACCATTTCCGGGAACGGTGCCGGACCGGTGGTGGAACCGATGACGTAATGGGTATCATCACAGCGGCGGCTCCATTCCTGCATGGCTGCGTTGACCGCATCTTTCAGGACTCTGGAACCCGTCTTCACGACGTTCACTTTCGCGCCGAGGAGTTTCATGCGATAGACGTTCAGGGCCTGGCGCCGGGTATCGATTTCACCCATGAAGACTTCGCATTCCATGCCGAAGAGGGCGGCAATGGTTGCCGCAGCGACGCCATGCTGGCCCGCCCCGGTTTCGGCAATGATTCTGGTCTTGCCCATTTTCTTCGCGAGGAGCGCCTGGCCGATGCAGTTATTGATTTTATGGGCGCCGGTGTGATTGAGATCTTCTCTCTTCAGGAAAATTCTTGGGCCGCCGAGATCTTTTTCCATGTTTTCCGCTTCGTAAAGCATGGAGGGACGGCCTGTATATTCTACAAAGAGACGATGAAGTTCGTCCTGAAATTCGCGGTCTTTCTTGCAGGCTTCGAAGGCTTCCCCTACCCGGTTCACTTCATTCATCAGGACTTCCGGTACGTACTGTCCGCCATATTCGCCAAATCTTGTTTTCATATGATTTCCATCCTTTTTATAAATTTTCCTGAATCATTTCGTTCAGGAGTTTTTTTCTGTCTTCTGCCCTCATCAGCATTTCTCCGATGAGTACGGCATCTGCCCCGGCCTCTTTCATCCGGTGCACGGCCCCTTTGTCGGTCATGCCGCTTTCGGAAACAAGCACTCTGTCCTCCGGCACCAGCCTGGCCAGCTTTTCGGTGGTTTCCATGTGAATGGTGAAATCCCGAAGGTCTCTATTGTTGACGCCGCAGATTCTGGCCCCGTCCTCGATGAGCCGTTTCATTTCCGTCTCGTCATGGGCTTCACAGAGTACGTCGAGGCCCAGGCTTTCTGCCAGCTGCATGAATTTCTTTATTTCTTCATCCGTAAGGATTGCGGCGATGAGGAGAATAGCCGAAGCTCCAGCCAAAGCTGCTTCTTCGATCTGGCAAACATCGACGATGAAATCCTTCCGGAGCACCGGGATCTTCACTTCTCCTGCCACCCGTTTCAGGTATTCGATGTCCCCCCTGAACCACTTCGGTTCGGTGAGGCAGGAAATAGCGGAGGCCCCGGCTTCTTCATATTCTTTTGCTATGGCTTCGAAAGGGAAGTCCGGGCTGATGAGCCCTTTGGAAGGAGAGGCTTTCTTCAGTTCGCAGATGAAGGAGAGCCCCGGCTTCTTCAGGTTGTTGTAGAAAAGGTGCTGATTGGAAGGCTGGAAATTTCTGATTTCCTCATGAATCTTTCCGTAGTACCCTTCGGCTTTGAGCCTTGTGAGGCGCTTTCTCGTCTCTGCCGCAATATCATCCAGAATCATATTGTCCCCTTATTCATTGGAAACTTTGACGTATTCTTCCATCTTCGCATAGGCCTTGCCGGTATCGATCAGTTCTGCCGCCTTTTCGATACCTGCTTTCATGGTGGGTACTGCTTTGGCCGCATAGAGGGCAAGTCCCGCATTCAGGAGGACTGCATTTCTCTTCGTGCCCTGAATCTTTCCGGAAAGGATGGCTTTCGTGATTTCCGCATTTTCTTCAGGCGTGCCGCCGACCAGTTCTTCTTTCTTCCCCCGGGTGAGGCCGAAGTCTTCCGGAGCGATTTCAGTCGTTCTATAGTAGCCGTCCTTCAGCTCGCATACCAGGGTTTTGTCGGATGGCGAAACTTCATCAAGACAATCCATACCATGAACAACCACTGCATTGTGGACACCCATCTTGTCAAGAACCTTTGCAATCGGTTCTACCAGGTAAGCATCGTAGACGCCGAGAAGGAAGTAATCCGGGTTGGCGGGGTTCGTGAGGGGTCCCAGGATATTGAATACGGTGCGGAAGCCCAGTTCTTTTCTGATGGGTCCCACATATTTCATGGCGGAGTGATATTTCTGGGCGAAGAGGAAGCACATACCCACTTTCTCCAGCATGTCCAGGGCTTTGGCCGGATCCTGCTGGATATTGGCCCCCAGGGCTTCCTGGCAGTCTGCCGTGCCGGATTTGGAGGATGCGGCGCGGTTGCCGTGTTTGGCCACTTTGACTCCTGCTGATGCAATGACGAAAGCAGAAGTGGTGGAAATATTGAAACTGTTGGAGCCGTCGCCGCCGGTGCCTACGATTTCAAGGACTTTCAGGCCCGGGTGGGGAACGGGAGTGGCGTGTTCTCTCATGGCAATGGCGCAGCCGGAGATTTCATCAATCGTTTCTGCCCTGGTGCTCTTCGTGGAAAGGGCGGCGAGGAAAGCCGCATTCTGGGTCGGTGTCGTTTCACCGCTCATGATTTCATTCATTACGTCATAGGCTTCTTTGTAGGTGAGATCGCCTTTTCTTACGATTTTCTGGATTGCTTCTTTAATCATTTTATGTTCCTCCATTTTTTATTTTTGAAATATGACAAAACGTTTTTCAGAAACCGATTCCCAGCCATCGTCTGATCGTATCCATTTTTTCTTCCTTTCCGGGAACTAAAAAATCCGTCCCTGACAAATACTTGTCAAGGACGGATATCATTCCGCGGTGCCACCTTGTTTCAGGGTTTGACCCCTGCTCTTAGCGAGATACCAGCATATCTCCGGCAACTGACGTATGCCCTACGTCGCAGGCTACTTGGAAATCCTTTCACCGCGCCCTCAGCGGTCCATTTAATAATCTGCGTCCTGCCGGCTTCTCATTGCCCCGACTCCCTGTGAGTGCACAACTATTTTTATCTCCGCTTCAACGGTTTGTTTATTAAGTTGTGACTATCATAATACGCCTTTTATGTCCTGTCAAGCGTTTTTATACACTTTTTGAAGAAATCAGTCTATACACCAGGAAATATGATTACTCTTCATATGTAATATTTCCCCGATAAAATCGATGATTTTCACGACTTGATCTTATCCCGTTAAAGCAGAATTTTCCTTTTCGAAAATCCCGGGTCCCTGATTTCCAAAAGAAAAAGTGCGCCCCTTTCAGAGCGCACCATAAAATACAATGGCTGACGGCTAACGGCCAGCTGCCAACGGCTGACGGCTGACTGCTAGCTGCTAACGGCTAACGGCTAGCTGCTAACGGCTAACGGCTAACTGCTAACGGCTAACGGCTAACTGCTAACGGCTAACTGCTAACGGCTAATTTACCTCCTCAGCATGCGATACTTGAATTTAATCCCTTTAAATCCCGTGACTTTCCTGAACCACCGGGCCATGTATTCCGTTATGAGGTAGAAAGCAGGAATGAGGAATACGCCGCAGACCGTGGCTACTGTCATACCGCCGACCACGGCGACACCCATGCCGCAGCGGGCTCCTGCTCCCGCTCCTGTGGCAATGGCAAGGGGCATACAGCCGATGATGGTGGTGAAAGCAGTCATGAGAATCGGGCGGAGACGGAGTTTGGATGCCGTAAGAACGGCTTCCATGGGATCGATACCCTTGTCCGCTCTTTCTTTTGCAAATTCCACGATGAGGATGGCATTCTTTGCGGCCAGACCGATGATCATGATGATCCCGATCTGCATGTACACACTGTTCATGAATCCGCTGGCTCCTGAGCCCATGAGGGTGGCCAGCTTTCTAACCACATATTCAGAAACCAGGGCGCCGCACATCCCCGTAGGTACGGTGAAAAGTACGGCAAAGGGCATGGACCAGCTCTCATAGAGGGCTGCCAGGCACAGGAAGGCAAAGACGAGGGCCATGATGAGAACTTTCATGGTGGAGCTGGAGGAAGAACTTTCTTCACGGCTCTGGCCCGACCATTCGATGGTCATGCCCGACGGGATGACGGATTTCGCCGCTTCTTCCGCTGCCTGCATGGCCTGGCCCGAAGAATATCCGGTGGAAGCGCTGCCATTGATGGCTACGGAGCGGACCCCGTTGAAACGGGAAATGGAGGAAGGCCCTGTGGTCATAGAGCTCGTAAGAATGGTGTCGAGAGGAACCATCTTGCCGGAGGAAGATTTGACGGAAATAAATTTCAGCGTATCCGTCTGGGAACGATAATTGGTATCTGCCTGGACCATGACTTTATAGGCCCGGCCGAACTGATTGAAATCATTGACCTGGGACCCGCCGAAATTGACCTGGAGCGCCGTGAAGACGTCGGCAAGGTTGATACCCAGATTTTTGACTTTCTCACGATCCACGGTAAATTCCACGCTGGGCGTATTCGTCGCGTAAGACGTGCGGGCACCGGTGATTTCCGGTCTCTGGTTGCAGGCGGCCACAACTTTGTCCGCCACATTTCCCAGTTCCGTATCGGTGAGGCCCGTATTGTCCTGGAGCTGCATGGACCAGCCCCCTTCCATGCCGAGACCCGGGAGCGATGGCGCATTGAAAGCCACGACTCTAGCTTCCGGATGCTTTGGCGCCACAGTGGCATAGAATTTAGCCAGGATCGATTCCACGCTGAGATCGGAGGCGGTGCGCTCGCTCCAGTTGTCCAGGGCTACATACATATTTCCTGCATTGGAATTGGAACCTCCCGTATGGGTCATGATGTCTTTGACCCCGGGAATCTTCTTTGTTTCCTCCGCCACTTCATCCATGGTCTTGATGGTCTGGTTGAGGGAAGTCCCTTCGGGCATGGTGATGCTGGCAATGAAGATACCCTGATCTTCATCGGGTACGAAGGTGGAGGGGATGAGCCTGTAGAAGACTCCCATGAGTCCCACCACCAGAATGAGAAATACGGCAGCCAGCTTCAGATGGTGAATCATCCAGCCTACTTTTCCCGTGTACTTGTCTCTGACGATTTCAAAAGTCCTGTTGAACCAGCGGAAGAAAGCCGCAATGGGGCCGGACTCAAATCCTTTGTCATCGCTCTTCAGAATCGTCCCGCAGAGGGCAGGCGTCAGCGTCAGGGCGACAAAAGAAGAAATGACGACGGAAACCGTAATGGTCACGGCAAACTGTTTGTACAGCACCCCGGTGACTCCCCCGATGAAGGCGACGGGAATAAAAATCGAAGCCAGTACGGCAGTGGTCGCTATAATTGGTCCCTGGACTTCGTCCATGGCCCGTTCCGTGGATTCTTTCGGGGAAAGGCCGTCTTTCGACATATGTTCTTCCACGTTTTCGATGACCACAATGGCATCATCTACTACCATACCAATCGCCAATACGAGAGCAAAAAGGGTGAGCGTATTGATGGTAAAATCAAGAATAACAAAGGTCGCAAAGGTACCAATGATGGAAACCGGCACCGCCAGCGTCGGAATGAGGGTGGTCCGCCATTTCTGGAGGAAAAGGAAGACCACAAGGACCACGAGAATCAAAGATTCCACAAGAGTCTCCACGACTTCATTGATGGAAGCGTTGATGAAATTCGTGTTATCCATGACGATGATATAGTCCAGATCGGGCGGGAAATTTTCCTTCGCTTCCGTCAGGACCTGCTTCACCTGGCTCACTGCTTCCAGGGCATTGGCATCGTTGGTCAGCTGTACGCCGAAACCGATCCCGCTGTGACCATTGATCTTGGAGTTGGAGCTTTGATTCTGTGTCCCCGTTTCCACTTTGGCCACGTCTTTCAGGTAGACGAAATTGCCGTTGGATTCGGATTTGACGATAATATTTCCAAACTGGGCAGGCGTGGTGAGACGGCCTTCCACCTTGGCGGCATACTGCTTTTCCTGGAGTTCCGGAGCCGGCTGGGCACCAATGGTGCCGGCCGGAGCAGAGACGTTCTGCTCTCTGATCGCCGAAATGACGTCGGCTACGGTGAGATTTCTTTCAGCCAGTTTGTCCGGGTTCACCCAGACCCTCATGGCATAGCTGGCGCCGAAAGTATTCACATTGCCTACGCCGCTGATGCGCTGGAGTTTATCGAGAATGTAAATATCCGCATAGTTTTTCAGGAATGCCTGATCGTAAGTGCCCTTTGGCGAATACAGATTGGCCATGAGCACCATATCGCCCGAAGATTTCCGGACGTTCAGCCCCGTGGTCTGCACGTCGGAAGGAAGGCTGTTCTTGGCGAGGTTCGCCACGTTCTGCACATTGATAGAATCCTGATCCCCATCGCTGTCCAGATCAAAAACGATGGAAAGGCTGTAGCCCCCGTTATTGCTGGACGTGGAGGACATGTAATCCATATGCTCCACGCCATTCAGTTTTTCTTCGATGACCTGGGCCACCGTCTGGTTCACAATGGTGGCATTGGCGCCGGTATAGGAAGCGGAAAGGCTGATGGTAGGCGGCGAAATCTGGGGATACTGGGCTATCGGCAGCGATATGAGCGAAAGGGTCCCCAGGATCACGATGATGATGGAAATCACGATGGCAAAGATCGGCCGCCGTATAAAGAATTTAGACATAGGCCCTCCTTACTTCGTGGTTAGGGAGACGGCAGAATCCGGGGCAGTGAGTGACAGGCCCAGCTCTTCCGCCGTGGTTTCAGCAGCATTCAAAGGCTGGCCCTCTTTCAGATTTGTCAGCCCTTCTACCACCACATTGTCATCTTGCGTGAGTCCGCTCTCCACGATATAGTAGCTTCCTACCTGGTCTCCCAGGGTGACAAGCTTCGAGACGGACTTGTTATCTTCCCCGACTACAATGACAAAGGATTTATCCAGCACCTGCTGCACGGCCCGCTGGGGCACGAGAAGCGCATCTTTCCGGGGCGACCCTTCCACGGTGACCCTGGCAAACATGCCGGGAAGAAGCACGCCATGTTCATTCTGGAAAACCGCTTTCAGGGTGAGGGTGCCGGTACTTTCGGAAAGTTCACGGTCCCCGATGTAATTCGTGGAAACTTCATCATATTTCCTGCCATTGCTGAGGGTCAGGGTCGCTTTGGGCGGGGTGGGCCTTTTCAGCCTTTCCCCTTCCACCCGCTGGTCTTCCATGGCCATGCGGAAATTGAGGTATTCGTTTTCACTGATGGAAAACTGGACGTAAATCGGATTGATGGACCCGATGGAGACAAGACTTGTATTTCCAGCGGTGGCATAGGTCCCCGCCGCCACGTCATCCACGGAAAGTTTTCCCGTAATGGGAGCGCGGATGACGGTATCATCCAGATTCTCCTGGGCTTTTTTGAGAAGGGCCTGGGCATCATCGTAGCTGGACTGGTTCGACGCCACCGTGGCGCGCTGGGTCGTCACCGTCTGTTCAGCAATGGCGCCGGAGGAAAGGAGTTTCTCATACCGCCCAAGGTCGATCATGGAATTGTTCAGGTTTGTCCTCGCCTTGTCCACATTGGACCGTGCCGAAAGGACTGCGGAATCATACTGACGGTCATCGATTTTATACAGGGGATCCCCTTCATGGACGAACTGACCGCTTCTGAAATATTTCTCCACAATGGACCCGGAAACTTTCGGCTTGATGATGACCGCATCCATGGACTTCACCTGGCCCGAATAGTCATGGGTGACCACCGTGTCCTGCCGGAGCACTTTCATGGTCTTCACGGAAACGGCAGCCGATTTCGGCCGGGGCGTTCCGCCGCAGCCCGCAGTCACTCCTGCCAATCCCAGACAGCAGACGGCTCCCAGGACCAGCAGTTTTTTCTT
Source organism: Dialister sp. UBA7295 (assembly GCA_002471975.1). GTDB lineage: Bacteria > Bacillota > Negativicutes > Veillonellales > Dialisteraceae > Dialister. The sequence goes on from DKQZ01000043.1 coordinate 13,861, forward strand.
TACGCTATTTTTTATCATCTTCTGACCTTCTTTTCTGAAATAGAAGAAACCGAGAAATACAATATTTAGAGGTTGTTCATATTTTATCATATGTCCGGTACGAAAGAAATATTTACCACAAGTCATTTAAAACCGTTCACGATCAGAAAGGGCGCTGCAAGAATGACACCCTATGTGGAATGACCGGAAATGATAAGGTGATCCAGTCATAGCTATCAGTAAAAGAGATCCGCATCAAAGGGAATAGCGGCCTTATTACAGTTCTCGTTGAGAAGCATAAATTTCATAGTAAAAGGCCGCCCCCACGATCTGAAGGCGGCCACCACAACTGAGAACTGATAACTATATTTCCAAATGTTTTTAAAAAAGTATATCTTCCCCTTACGGTTTCCCTGTCAATCTTTCCAGCTCAGGAAAAATTCCAGACTGATTTCCGTCCCCTGGGTCTCACTGCTGCGGAATTCCAGCTGACCACCCATCTTCTGAACGAGGAGAGTCAGGATGCCCACGTCAATCAGGAAATGGCGCTCATCCGCCGTCACATACCGGCTGCTCTCGATGAGTTTTTCATAAATGGACTGGCTTTCAGTTTCCTTCGTGCGCGAGATGCTCTCTGCACGGGTCATGATGGCAGAAGAGAACGGCAATTTCGGGCAGCTGAAGAATACCCAGAGCACCGCCCTCTTTTCATCGCCCACCATATTGGACAGGGCCGCCGAGAAGAGAATATCCGAACCCTCCGGCGTAAAGAGGATCATATCCTTCATGGTCCTGGAAAGAATGGAGGAGAAAAGTTTCTCCCCGATCAATACCTGATGGTTGGCGACGCCGGAGAAATCCATGGAGAAATGACGGTTTCCCTTAAAGGCCTGATTGGAAAGGAGCGCTCCTTCCCGTTCCAGCACTTTGCGGCAGGGCACGTATTTCCAGGTATCCGCCAGGAAATCAAATTCCCGGTTGTCCTTGTCTTCCGAATAAATGAGACTGTTCAGGAGGTTCATGGAATCCATAAATTCCTGCACTTCTTCCCCCTGTTTCCAGGCCTCATGGGCAGGATGGCCGGGATCACCGGCTCCCGATTCGCCCAGTTTTTCCTGAGACTTTCTGAGGGGGCCGGAAATACTCTCATGCAGGTACCGGTACAGTTCCTGCTGGGCCTTTGTCGTCTTTTTTTCCGCTTCCAGGCTGGCCGCCATACTGTCATGCATGCGGGAAATAGAATCCATCCGCCGTTCCAGGCCGCGCCTGCGATACAGATTCACCGTGAAATAGAAGAATACGAGCACCAGGGCCAGAAGGGCGATGAAAAGGACATTCATCTGCCTGCTGGAAAGCCTCGTCAGGATGCCGGTCATGGTGATGGGCGCCCGGTTCGTTTCTTCCTGCACGATTTCATCGGTCTTCGTGTCATTCAGGAACTGGATGGCCCGGTCAAGGATGATACCCAGATGGATATCCGACTTCTGGTCCGTGGAGAAGGAAAGCTGGAAGAAGAACCCCGGCAGGGTCTCCATGCGGTAAGCCCGGCGGTCCAGGGTATTCGCATAGTACCAGGCCGTGGCCACATCGCAGTAAAGGCCGTCGATTTCCCCTTTTTCAAAAGCCCGGAGGCTGTCGATGAAAGTGGGATAATTATTATATTCCGCTTTGTCCCGGAATTCTGATTTCACCAGACTCTTTGCCGCCCCTTTGGGACCGTCTTCCTTTCCCACCCGCTGCAGGAGGGCCAGATTGCCGTGATAATAGGGCGTGGTGAGACGGATGCCTTCGGTCTGAGCCCTGGCAGGGTCGCCCATATTGATGGCCACCATATCCGCCCGGCCGTCCCTCATCATCTCTATGCCTTCAAACCGGTTTTTCATGGGCACATAGGTAAAATGCAGGCCCGTGAGCTTTCCTATTTCCTCCAGAATGCGGATGGTAATGCCCTGCATTTCCCCATGACGTTCATAGCAGAAAGGTTCCCGGTCTGTCAGTACCGCCACCTTCAGTTCCGGCAGGGTTTCTATATATTTCCTGTCTTCTTCACTGAGATAGAAATAATACCGCTTGTGATTCGTCTGGGTCAGGCGCAGGGTAGAATCAGTGAAAAGGCTGTTGTACAGCATGCTGTCCGCCATGGCACGGTTCAGCGCCACTGCCACGTCCCCTCTCTTCGGGTTGATGGCAAAGAACATGTCCTGGGGCGCAAATTCCATGACCGAAGGATAATTCTGGGCGATTCCTGCATAAGAGGTAGCGGCCAGATCGATTTCCTTATTCTCCAGACCTTTCAGCAGGGTATCCCGGTTGGTATACTCCTTCAACCGGTAAGTAATATGGTTCTTTGCCGCCCAGGAAAGGAAATCCTCCGCATCCTTCGTCCCTTTCCGGACGCCGATGGATGCCCCATTGATACCATCCAGACTCCCGAAAACAAACCGGTCATCATCCCCCCGGCGGATCAGGGCCACATAGGTAGTCGCCATGGCATGTTCGGAGAAAATCATCTCATTCTCCCGTTTCCCGTTCTTCAGGACCGTCGGAAGGATATCGATCTTTCCATCCCTCACGTCATCCACGGCCTTCGCCCAGCTCTTATAAGGCACAAAGGTATAATTCCAGCCCGTATACCGGGCAATTTCATAGAGAAGGGCCGCATCATAGCCTTTATAATGACCATTTTCATCCTTGTACAGCATGGAACCCGCCACGCTGTAACCGACCTTCAGATTTTCTCCCTCTGCTGCAGAAACGACAAAAAGCCCGGAGAGCGACCATACTCCGAGCAGAAGAATCAGAACCATCTTCCCTATGCAGTTTCTTATTTCCTGGAAAAGATTCATGGGATTTTCCCTTTCTAAATCAGCCGCCCACGATCACATGCCGGTTGCGGCCTCCCTGTTTCGCCTCATAAAGAGCGGCGTCGGCCTTATGGTAAGCACTGTCAAAATCTTCGTCCGTCAAGAGGACGCATCCGATGCTGACCGTAATGGGAACAGAAAACCGGGCTCCCTTTGTAAGGCTCTCCACATACTGGTGAACTGACTGCGCCAGCTTTTCCGCTTTCTGACGGTCATAATCACTGACGAAAATGACAAACTCATCGCCCCCAAGACGACCGATAAACCCGTGACCGGCCAGGGCCTGCCGGAGCGCATTGGCCACAGAGACCAGTGCCTGATCCCCGCCCTGATGACCGATGGTATCATTCACTTCCTTGAAATGATCGATATCCAGGATATAAAGAGCGCCGCCGGGCTTCTTTCCCACATTGGACTTCAGCCAGGAACGGGAAGCGCCGGAATTGTGAACCCTCGTAAGCCCGTCAAACTGCGCCATCACGGCCAGCTTCGTCTCCTCATTCACCTGGGACGTAATATCCCGGAAAGCGCCGATGATATAGGATGGATTCCCCTTCGAATCATTCATGACGTAACTGTGAATCAGGAAATGCCGGGGCGCCATACCCTGCCGCACCATCTGCCAGGGCAAGTCACGGCCGAAACTTTCGATGGCCGCCAGGACCGGATACTCCGGATCCTCCGGCTGCACCCGGGTCCTGCCGGACAGTAGCTTTTCAATCCCCTTGATTTCCTCAGGAAGCCCGAGCATCCGGGAAAGATCACGGGAAAGGACAGCCCTGTCCTGGCTCACCTGATAGCGCACCACAAGGATACCCAGATTCTCCACCGTCCGGCGATGGAAATCCATGAAATCCATCAGCTCATCCATCTTCCGCTTCTGATACAGAATATAAGAAACAAGGAGGATAAAAACCAGTGCCACCAGACCATACAGAACGAGTGCCATAGCATCCTCCCTTCACTCAAAAATAATAAACTGAAAAATGTCATAATTATAGAAATTATAACATGAACAGACAACAAATACCCGTTTTTGAGGGAATTTAATCCATTTCTTATAAAAACTCGTCACTGCATCAGCAGCGGCATCTTCACGGATCACGAACCACGAAATCTCGAAATCGTCTATATCGGGCCGTGCCGTGGTTTGCTAATTCCCGAATACCGTATGTGCATCAATCCAAAGTAACTACTTATTCCGCACACCAACGTGCTTTTCACCCTCGCCTGTGCACATTCCCCATAAAAAATTCGTCGGCGCATCAGCGCCGACACCTTCCCGCACCCCGCACCCCGCGCCCCGAAATTTCGGAATAGACTATACATGGGCGTGCCGTAGTGAGGCTAATTCCCGAATACCGTATGTTTCTCAATCCAAAGTAACTGCTTATTCTGCACGTCAAAGTGCTTTTCAACCCGCCTGCGCACATTCCCCATAAAAAATTCGTCGGCGCATCAGCGCCGACACCTTCACGAACCACGAATCACGAACCACGAAATCTCGAAATCATCTATATCGGGGCTCGCCGAGGTGAGGCT
>DKQZ01000098.1 GCA_002471975.1 Dialister sp. UBA7295
AAAAATGGCGGGCTTCATGAATTTTTCGCCCGCCCGTTTCCCGAGTCCCGATTAATGCAAGGTCATTGAAAAAGGATATTCTTTCAAGGTTTCTATTCTGTCAGTCCCTGATGGGAGTCTGGCAGCTGGGAACTTCTATGCGAGTGATTTTGGGACTATAGGAACTTATGTGGGATTATTTCCTTGCGAAGTGTTTTTGAACATCTTAATATAAATGTGAATGAAGGCCTGTAATAATGTCTGAATTATGAAGTGAGGTGTTTCCCATGTATATGGTCAATGATGTCTGCTATGCGGGGTCCCCAAAGGAGGGGTTGAAGGTCAGGGCGGTGAAGGCTTTGCGGGGCGGAATGCTGCTTCTTACTTTTTCTACCGGTGAGGAACGGCTTCTGGATACGACGGAGCTTACCGGTCCTGCTTTTGAAAGGCTGGCCGAGGGGGAAGTGTGGAGTCATCCCTCTCTCTTCCATGGAGTCATTACCTGGGCTGATGGGGAAATAGATATAGCGCCGGAAGGGGCTTATGAAAAAAGTTATCCCTATACGGCACCGGAGTATGAATCATATCCGGAAGTAGTCGTGGAGAAAAAAGTGGTCAGTGAAAAATAAGCCAGGAAAAGCATCTGAAGGTTCAGATGCTTTTTTTATTGATCGGTATGTGATTCTACAGGTAACCGGGACGGACTACTGATGAAAGCTCGGAAGCAGGAACGGCTATGCACGAAGAATATAAACCGGCGGGCTTTATAATTTTTTTGCCCGCCACCTTCCCGACAATCCCGATATGCCCGGGAGCCCCGATATCCCCGATATCCCCGGTTCAAAAGTTTCAGGATAGCAGGTATCCCTTCGGCTATATGATATAATATTCCCAGAGGAGGTATTTCCTATGGAAGCTGATTTATTTCCTATGAGTGATCATGAAAAGGAGCTCCTGGCGAAGGAGGATGCTTTTTACGGGTACCGGCTCCCGGAGTGGAAGTGGATGCCCGGGGATGGTATGTGCTATGCCTGCGGGGATGCGAATCCGAATGGGCTGCATCTTCATTTCTTTGAGATCCCGAAGGGGTGTCTGTCTTTTTTCACGCCTTCTCATGAGCATCAGAGTTATGATGATCGTATGCACGGCGGCCTGATTTCCACGCTTCTGGATGAGGTGACGGGAAATTATCTTTTCTTCAGGGAGAAGAGGCCGGCTTATACGGGTAAGATGGAAATCCGATTCCGTTCTCCGGTGGATATCGGGGAGACGGTGAAGATTGAGGGCCGGGAAGTGAAACGGAAGGGCCCGCTGGTTGTGATGGAAGGGAAGATCTTCCATGAGGATGGCTCGGTGGCAGCAGAGTGCGTTTCTCATATGATGGTGGAGCTGTCGGAGAAAGGATCGTTACCATGGCAAAAGCTGAAGTTATTGAAAAGGTAAGGGCAGTGAAGGACGCTCCGTCCTGTTATGAAGGGCTGAAGAAGGTCTGTGAGGAGTATCTCGCTTCCGTCGATACGGATGGGGAAAAGGCTGCTTCTGACAAGTTGAAGGCGGCTTTGAAGGAATGCGTGAATTCCATCGATGATATGCTGGGATTTGTGGTGACCGAGGACGCTAAGAAATACCTGGGTGAGGAAACGGCTAAGAGCCTGGAAAAGGCAGGGAAGGAAGCCAGGGCAAAGGGTGAGAAATATTGCCTTTGCGCGGCCTGCGTTCCCGGTGGCTGGCTGCTGGACCATGAGGATGAGTTTTAATTCCTGACATTTCTTATTCTGACGGTTATCTCACATAGAGGTTTTCGTTGTTCGTTGTTCGTTATTCGTTGTTTGTGAAAGTGGCGCCTTGAAAGAGGGGCGCCATTTTTATGTGGGAAACTGACTTATTTCTACCTCATTGGTTGATTTTCTGCATCATTTAGCGGTAAAATGATGGAGAAAGGAAGGAGTTGAGGCAGAATGAGGACTTTTGATTATAGGAATATGCCTCAGAGACTGTTAACGCCGGAAATTGTTGGGATGCTTACGGAAATTCATGAGCATAAGGGAAGGCAGGACTTATTTTTGGAAGCCAACCAGGATGAGCTCAGGACTCTGATGGATGTGGCCATGGTTCAGAGTACAGGTTCATCGAACCGGATTGAAGGGATATATACCAGTGATAAAAGACTGGAAGAACTGGTAAGACAAAAGGCAGAGCCTCACAATCGCTCTGAACAGGAAATTGCCGGGTATCGGGAAGTACTTGCCACAATTCATGAAAGTTATGATCATATGGTTCCCCGGCCAGGCGTCATTCTGCAGCTTCATCGGGATTTATATTCCTATTCCAATGGCGCAGTGGGAGGAGTTTATAAAAATGCAGATAATATGATTATAGAGACTGACAGGGAAGGACATCAGCATGCCCGTTTCATTCCGGTTCCTGCTTTTCAGACGAAGGAGGCTATGGAAGTTCTGAGCAGTGAGTTTATGGATGCATTGCGAGTAAGCAGTGTGGATCCATTGATCCTTATTTCCCTGTTTATTCTGGATTTCCTGTGTATTCATCCTTTCAATGATGGAAATGGGAGAATGAGCCGTCTCCTGACGCTGCTGTTGTTTTATCGGGCCGGTTATATTGTGGGTAAATATATCAGTTTGGAAATGCTTATCGAAAAGACGAAGGATACATATTATGAGGCTTTGCAGTCAAGCTCTATAGGATGGCATGAAGGGCAGAATGATTATGGGCCTTTTGTCAAATATTATCTGGGAATCCTGATTAAGGCCTATCATGAATTTGAAAGTCGGGTGAAATATCTGGTAACCCGCAAGGTATCCAAGTCAGAAAGAATTCGCCTTTTGTTTGATGAAACATTGGGGAAAATGACCAAAAGGGATATTATGGACCGGTTCCCGGACATCAGCGAAACTACGATCGAGAGGACTCTATCTGAACTGCTGAAACAAGGGTATATTGAAAAGACAGGTCGAGGCAGGGCTACAGGGTACGTAAAGATTGAGAATTAGAATTGCATGATCCGGAGCTATATGGATTATGCACGATAGGATTCTGGTGAAATTCAGATTTTCCGGTGTACATGAATGGCGCCCTTCGGGTGCCATTTTTGCATGGGATTCTTGAGTCATTTCCGACCGGCAGCGTGAGAACAACCCCTCAGCCTCGCGTTGCTCGGCAGCTCCCCGGGCTCGGGGAGCCTGAAACGATAGTATGCTGAGGGATTGCGTCATTTATCGCAGGTATGTTTTGGGGATTAGCCTTATAAGTACTATGGTTCTGTATTTCCCTATAAAAATGCGGTGCCCATGAATTTGCGCCGCACCGCCCCGATTCCCGAATCCCGTGTCCCGATCGATCCAAAGCTTCGAAGACAGCTGAGAATCCAAAGCTTTAAAGATTTCAGCCCCTGAAGGAACTCACTGGTAACTGGGAACTTATATGTATCCTATAAAAATGGCCGCCCTGTAAATTCGGCGGCCTCCTTGACTGATCACTGCGAACTGATAACTTTTTAAAGCCGGCAAAAAAGCCCTGCCTATGATGCAGGGCTTTTGAATATCAGAATCTGTCCAGCAGGTGGTATCCTTTGCCTTTGAGGAAGGCTTCGGTTTCGGATTCGGTGGTATTGAATACGGCGATCGGGCTGGAGGTCTGACGGTCGAAGGAAATATAGAGGTAACGGATCATGACGTTGGCATCTTTGAGGTCTTTGAGGATTCTGTCCAGGGTGCCCGGTTTATCGGAGCGCATATCGATGGCGATGACCAGGTCATCCCGGCACTGATAGCCTGCTTTTTCCAAAGCTTCTACTGCTTTTTCCGGTTTGTCTACGATGAGTCGGATGATGCCGAATTCTGCGCTGTCGGTGGCGAGCATGGTATAAATATTGATGTCGTTTTCGGCAAGGATGGATGTCATTTTGCTGAGGGCGCCTTTTGTATTGGCTGCGAAAAGGGATACCTGATGTAACATAGTTTTCCTCCTGGTAATTTTCGGGATGTATTGCAGTTATTCTATCATAAGTTTTTAATCGTGGGAAGTGGGGCCTTAGGGGAAAACGGATTTGGGAATTCGGATTTCGGATGGCGGGAAGGTGGGCGCCCTGAGGGCGCCGGAGTATTTATGGGGATAGGCGTCATTTCCGACGGGCAGAGTGGGTACGACCCCTCAGCCTCACTTCGTTCCAGCGCCCCTGACCAGGGGAGCCGGGTGATTTTTGCTTCATTTGTCCCGAGAAGCGATGGATGAACCCACCCGCCTTCGCTTCGCTCAGGCACCCTCCCAGCACTCGGAGGCTGCTGAA
>DKQZ01000109.1 GCA_002471975.1 Dialister sp. UBA7295
TGGCCGACGATTTTTATATGGGGAATGTGTACAGGCGAGTGTGAAAAGCCCGTAAGCATCGAAAACCCACCTGCCCCTCGAGTCCGGGGGCAGCGAGCGAAGCGAGCAGGGGGTTGTACTACCGCTGCAAGGCACAAATGAGACTAATTGCTAAAAGGTACCCGGGACAAATGGGAAAATCGGTAAGCAAGTGCTTCCCCTCGGGGAAGCTGGCCCGAAGGGCCTGAAAGGGCAGGGAATGGAATCCCGGCGGACAAAGGCCGCCTGATGGTCAGCCTTCCATGGATAAGACAAGCTGACGGATGGGGTGATTGATGTTCCCTGGCACTACACATTCAAGTCGAAAATGAAGAAAACGCAATGCATGATACCGGTCACCACCCTCCCGAATGCTGAAGCTGATGAAAAAGTTCATAACAAGATTTCAATCATTATAAAATTTTATTTGGACTGAAATTCGTACTCTTTCAAAGACTTTTCGTCGGGTCGTGGTTGGCGTGGCTCGTTGCTATCGTGAAGGTGGGCCGCAAAAAATTCATAGTGCGGCCCTTTATATATGATGGGTGAAGCATACATGGTGATTTACCAATATAAAAAGGGCGCGCTACCAGTGTTGATGCGCGCCACCGCCACGATAGGAACGAAAGTCACGATAATCACGAAACGCTTACAGTCATTGAAAAAGAATGATTCCAAAGTTATAGATTTTCGAGGTCCAGGATATTTTTGATCCGGTACTTTTTCAGCAGCCTCCCAGTTTCCTGGCTGCCGCCGGCATACCGTACACGACACAGCTTTTTTCATCCTGTCCAAAGGTGCGGCAGCCCTTATCATGCATGGCCAGAAGCCCCCGGGCCCCGTCATGACCGATTCCCGTCAGTATGACGCCTGTCACTTCCGGACCGGCATAGCGGGCGGCGGAAGAGAAAAGCACGTCCACGGAGGGGGAGAAACCGTTCACTTTCTCCCCATTATATACATGGACCCTGAAGCGGTTTCCCTGCTTTTGAAGGGCCAGCTGTGAGCCCGAGCGGGCCACCAGGATATGACCGTCCATCACGGAATCTCCATCCTCTGCCTCTTTGGCCTGGAAAGAAGTGAGCCGGTCAAGCTGCTCCGCGTATCTTCCGGAAAAGCCCACCTGCATATGCTGCACAATGACGATACCGGGAAGACGTCCGGGATCCAGCATCTGCAGAAGATTCATTGTCGCTTCCACGCCTCCCATAGATGCTCCCAGGGCGATCACCCCTGTAGAGAAACGGGAAAAGGGGGAACCGGTCTTTCCGCGAATCGTCGTACCTTCCGGTTTTCCCGGCGGAGGAAATGCTTTTTTCAAACTTAATAATTTTAAATCGATAGAGAGAAGGGTGGCGAACTGATTCAGCTGCTCCCGATCCGTCCAGTCCTTTCGGAGAAGGACTTCCGTCATTTTTCCTTTGGAAATATCCCCTTCCGAATCGGCGAGAACAAGAACCGGGAAACGACCTTCCCTTTCCAGGGCCCTCAGCCATTCCCTTTCCTCTTCCTTCGACCCATCCAGCAGGACCACATCCGGATCCTCCCGGGAAAAGTCCTCCTTCCGGTATTCCGGGACAATGGCCACGATCCGGAAAGCCCGGTCCATAGACAGGAGCCTTCCCCAGTCGGGATGGAATGGCGCCCTGTTCTGTATAATCAATACTTTCACCGGTCTGAACATCATCCCATCCCTCCCTTCTTCTGATAAATAGAAGGGACCAGGTACGTAAAGCCCGGCAGATCATTTAAAATTTCCGTATGTCCCAGGAAGAGATATCCGCCGGGAAGGAGTCATTTCCGGAAAGTATCAATGGCCCTTCTCGTCGATTCCTCATCCAGATAAATAATCATATTTCTACAGAAAATAAAGTGATACAGCCTGGGAGAAACCGGATTCAATACGCTTTCCACCTGAAACTTCACCCGGTCGCGAAGGTGTTTCTTCACCTCGCAGCCCTCCGGCAGACGCCAGGTATACCTGTTTCTCCAATGTTCAGGCAGCCGCACATAATCGGCGGTATTATAACGGCCATTCCTGGCCATTCCTATCACTTTTTTGGAAACATCGCTTCCCCTGACCTCATAAGGTCCCGGAAGCAGTTTCAACGCCAGCGCATCTTCCAGAAGCATGGCTATATTGTAAGCTTCCTGGCCGCTGGAACAGCCGGCGCTCCAGGCCCGGCAGATCCCATCGGGAGAATGGGGCAGCTTATGATTCCAGAGCAGCTTCTGGAGATAATGGAAATGCTCTTCCTCCCTGTAAAAATAACTGTAATTCGTGGTCAGGGCATCCACCACATCCTGCCTCATTTCCATTCCTTCGGCATCGGATCTCATCATTTGCTTCCAGAATTCGGCAAAAGAGGAGATTTTCCTTGCAAAAAAGAGGAATCCCAGCTTGCTGTTGATCAAGTATTCTTTATTTTTCAGACTGATTCCGCAGGTTTGATTCATAAACTTCTGCACCTGCTGAATCTGTAATGCTGTAAGCGGCGGCCGCTTTCCCAGATCACCGATCATAAAACCCTCTCAAGTTCTGCCCTGAAGAGGACATAAACAAAAATGGATAAAGACAGAGACTTTCAGAAAACTTTTATTTCCCCAAACGGACCACTGTCCCCCGGCCCATCCCACTTCAATCCGGCCAAAGCCATGGATTGAAAAATAAACCATCCCGAAGCCTTAAATTTCTGACACTATCTCTTATTTATTTTACATGCTTTTCATTAAAAAAGAAATAGTTTCCGTCAAAACACTTCATGCCGCCGAAAATTCCCCCATTACAATGGCAATCTGATCACGCCAATGGTTCCGGACAGGAAAAGAATGATGCCGGAAAAACGGATTTCCTGCGGCCGGGAAGGCGTGCTGCCCAGGGGACGGAGAATGGACCCCGGACTTAAAGCTGGAAGGAGACGGAACGGGCGATTCACTTTTGAATCGGGGCTGGTCGGGGATGCTTGGGGTGGTCGGGGCGGTCGGGAAGGGGTGCCGCTGATGCGGTACGAGTATATGGGAATGGGCCAGGGCGGGGGTAAAAGTTCGTATAGCAGGAAGGAATTGGGAATTGGGAATTGGGAATTGGGGATTAGGGGAGGTGGCGCCGCTGATGCGGCGCGAGTTTGTATGGGAATTTTGCACAGGTGAGGTTGAAATGCCCGTACAAGTCGAAAAATCTCCTGCCCCCTGGCCGGGGGGAAGCGGGCAGGGGGGACGATCGCAGCCGGCAAATATGAGACTCATTAGCAAAACGTACCAGAGTCAAATGAGGAAATCGGTAAGCAGGCAGGCCCCCCGAACAGCCTCCCCGAAGTTCGGGGAGGTGTCGCCGCAGGCGACGGAGGGGCTGTACTATCGTACAAGTCGAAAGTGAGCTGAAAGGTAAACTCATCCCGGGGGGCTGTCGCCGAAGGCGACTGGGGGCTGTACTATCGTACAAGTCGAAAATGAGCTAAAAGGTAAACTCATCCCCGGGGAGCTGCCGAACGTAGTGAGGCTGGGCGGCGATTGTCCGCTGCCTATCGGTAAGCATGGAAGCGAAGATAAACATACTCGGGATCATCCAATACCTCATGAATGACGGGTTGTCCGGTTTCCGGACATTGTCGCTCCTCAGCTGCACGGTTTAGCCCCGGATTCGTTCCCCCACCCCTTCGGGGAGCCCCCTTCTCGAAGGGGGCCACGCATTTTTCGATAGAGTCAATTGCCACAGCTGCGGTTAGTCGGCCCCATCTTCGTCTTGTACCCGTAGTACCCCCCCTGCCGGGAGTCAGGTAATTTTCTATTTCTACGGGCTTTTCAAACTCGCCTGCGCCCATTCCCCATAAAAAAATCGTCGGCGCATCAGCGCCGACACCTTCCCGCACCCCGCACCCCGCATCCCGCTCCCCGTCTTTTCACCCCGAATTCCGAAATCCGCAGTCCGAAATCCATTTTACCCTCGCCTGCGCCCATTCCCCATAAAAATTCGTCGGCGCACCAGCGCCGACACCTTCCCGCTCCCCGCACCCCGCATCCCGCTCCCCGTTTTTTTCTCCCCGAAATCCCAAGTCCGAACTCCCCCTCCCGTTCCCACATAAAAAAGCGGCAGCCCTCGCGCTGCCACTTTTTATTTCCATAATATTTTTCAATCCTTCACCACGGCCACCGTATTCTTTCCGCTTCGTTTGGCCACATAGAGGGCCTTATCCATACGCCGGTAGAAATTCTCTGCCTTGTCTTTCGGCCCGGAACGGGCTATGCCGAGGCTGATGGAAACGGGAGTGCCATCGGGACAGAAAATCTTTTGGGATACGGACTTTCGGAGTGTTTCTGCCAGTTCCAGGGTACTCTCAGGAGTCAGGTTCGGAAGGAGCAGCACGAATTCATCGCCGCCCCACCGACCGGCTGCCGCGAAGGGGGTCATTTCATTCTTAAGAATCATGGCCAGTTCCTTCAGGACCCGGTCCCCCACATCATGGCCGAAGGTATCGTTGATGGCTTTGAAATTGTCCAGATCCATCATGATGGCAAAGAAGGGAACTTTCATGCTTCTCGAAGAATTCGTCAGTCTTCTCAGCCTGGTTTCGATGGCTTCCCTGTCGAAAAGGCCCGTCAGGCCGTCATGGGTGGCCAGGAAGGCCAGGCGGTTATTGGTATCCGTCAATTTCCGGTTCATTTCTTCCAGCCGGTCATTTGCTTTTTCCAGTTCCACCGAGGAAACGGTCATGAAAGAGGCCATCCGCTGGATGGTGGTCATGGTGTTACTCTTGAAGCCCACATGATGGAAGTGCACTTTATGAGGAGCGTCGGGATGGCTGTTTTCCCGGAGAGCCGCTGCCACCAGGGTCATATTCAGGCTCGAAGTGATGCCGCCCTCACGGCTGATTTCCCCATGACAGTAACCGCCTGCCATGGGCGCCAGTTCCCCATAGGGCGCAAGGCCCTGATCCGTGCCTTCATTCAGGAAAAGGCGGCGGATCACACAGGAAAAAATCAGGAGTCCTTCCGGCGCGAAATCTTCCAGCTTCTTGGCATTTTCCTGGCAGCAGGAAATAATTTCATTGGGATTCCCGTAAGACAGATGCACTTTCTGCCCTTCCCGGCAGTTCCCCATCACGGACAGGGCGCCGTCAGGCAGAAAATCATCAGGAAGTCTTGCCAGGAAACGATCATTTTCAATAACCAGCAGGGGAAAAGAGAGGAAACCGGTTTCCATATCCTCTCCGTCTTCTATACCCAGATACCGGGCATAGACCGCTTCCGCCGGCTCATAGTCAATTTCTTTGATCACATGATCCCCCGTCATGGCAGTGATGGTCATTTCCTGGCCCAGGGGCTGCCAGCCCAGATTCGTCTGCACGTCGATGACCACCGGACCGGTAAAAGCAATGCAAAGAATGGCATTCTCCAGGATCCGGCGTCCGTCAAAGACGAAAGTCCTGCCCCCTTCCGTACAGGAATCAGCCAAACCGCCAAAGATGGAAACGGAGGGCGGCAGCGCATCCAGCGCTTTCAGGAAGGGAGAAATCGTGGAAACAGGAATGCTGCCAAGGATAGCGATGCCGGAAAGGTCTTTTACGGGAGAATAAAGATCCAATACCCGGCGGGCTGCATCGGTGAGGGCCATGGGGTCTATTTCAAAGGCAGAAAGGCTGATCTCCGTTTTTTCAAAGAAAAGGAAGGAAAGGATGGAAACCCCTTCCGCCTGATGACCATCCAGAATCCCGCCGGAGCTTGTCTCCCCGCAAAGAGGAACTCCAGGAAACGCATCAGCCAGACGGTCCAGGTCCTTTTCAATGAATGCAGGATCATCGGACCCATGAAAGAGAAGGATCAGGAGGTTTCCGCCTTCCTTCTGCCTTTCCTTCATCTCCGAAATGGCCCGGTCAAAGATTTCCTTATTTTTCAACCCGTAATTATACTGTTTCATCCCGATTCCCACCCTTACCGAAAGGGAGCCATTCCCAGATGCCCGAATGACTTCATATATTTCGTGAAACACGAATCCTTTTAATAGTATAATCATAGCATATCTTTAAAAAAGTTCCCAGTTGAATCATGCATTCAAGACAACAATTCATGCGATAAACTCGGCATAAATTTAAATTTGTTGTTCAGAAAGACTGCTTTGTCACATTATTTCCGAAATCTCAATGACCGGGAAAGTGCTTCTGATGAAGCGGCAGAGATTGGACTCAGACCATACAGTCACCCTGCAGAATGACAGGCTGCCTTTGAAATCTCCTTTCCCCACGCAAAAAGAGGCGCCCTTTCGGACGCCCCTTTCAGGAGAACCGGATTCAACAAATTGTTACTCAGAAATCATCACTCAGTCAGCAGAAGTGAGATCAGCCACATCCACGCGGCTTACGCTTTCCACATTGCCTTCAACCAGGCCTGCATAGGCATTGCCTGCTTCGTAAAGCGCTTCATCAGTGGCATCGAGCTTTACATTGGAAAGGTTTACGGTTCTGTACTTCGCTTTACCCCCGGAAGTCAGACCATTGGGGAAACGAAGACGAAGCTTTACATCAGAAACATTTTTGGAAACTGCCATTATACATCATTCCTTTCTTTTCAATACATTCACAATCAGTTCAGCAGAGTCTTTTCAGTGGTAACGAGGTACGCATCATCCAGAGAAACCAGCTCGGCGCCGCCCGCAGAAACAAACACAGGCAGCATCTTTGCTGCAGCCTCCTGAACGGAAGCGCGGGTCAGGGTATCTTTTGCATTTGCCACACTCATGGTAGAAATAGAACCACCTGCCGTTTTGAATTTAAGTACAAGAGTCTTCATGATATCATATCCTTTCTATGAAATTTGGAAATATTCGAGAACTCCATTCCGCCTCCCCGGGCCGGGCTTCATTTTGCTCTCTATACATATAGTAGAAAAAATTCCGTTTTGTCTCATTAGAAGTTTATTAAACCTTAAAATTGCAGGGATGAGGGTGTACAAAAATAGAAATCATTATTTTAAAAACTTTAGGGACAAAAGTTATCAGTTATTAGTTAT
>DKQZ01000110.1 GCA_002471975.1 Dialister sp. UBA7295
CAGATAGATTTTATTTCCATAAAAAACTTGAAAATCCCCTCCCCCTCCTGTAAAATTAAAAAAGGGATAACTCTGTTATCCGGCCCCCGGAATGGGGCTTTTTTGTTGCCTGCTTTTCCCCAGGGGCAGGTGAAAATCTTATAAACAGGGGTGTTTGTATGAAAAATTATGATGTCATTATCATCGGGGCCGGTCCGGCGGGAATCTTTACTGCCCTGGAACTGGCCGATACAGGTCTTTCCATCCTGATTCTCGAAAAAGGGCTGGATATCCGCGAACGAATCGCACTGAATAAAGACAGAAAGGCGCCGTCGAAGGACAAGCGGGCGAATATCGTTTCCGGCTGGGGCGGGGCCGGCGCTTTCTCCGACGGGAAACTGACCCTCACCACGGATTATGGCGGCAATCTCGATGATTATATGAATAAAGGGGAGCTGGCCCGCCTGATTTCCTATGTGGATGACGTATACTGCAGATTCGGCGGAGAAGGACGGCAGGTCTATGGCGATGAACATCTGGAAGAAATCCACGAACTGAAGCGGAAAGCTGCCGCCGCCGATCTGGCCTATATTCCGGCCCGCATCCGTCATCTGGGGACCGACGTGAACGGGGAAATCCTCACGAATATGAGAGATTCCTTCCCTTCCAATGTGACTGTGATTTCTAAGTGCCCCGTAGACCATATCCTCATCGAAAATGGACAGGTCAAAGGCGTGGAAGCCGGCGGAGAGACCTATCACTGTCAATACCTCATTGCCGCTCCGGGCCGGGATGGCGCCGAATGGTTTACGGCCGAAGCAAAACGGATCGGCCTCCAGACGGCATCCAATGCCGTAGACATCGGAGTCCGCGTGGAATCGCCGGCAGAAGTCTATGAGCCCATTACCCGCATCGCCTACGAATCGAAACTTGTTTATTTCTCCAAATCCTTTGACGATCGGGTCCGTACTTTCTGCATGAATCCTTACGGCTTTGTGGTCACGGAAAACAACAATGGCCTCATGACGGTGAACGGCCATTCCTACGCCCATAAAAAGAGTGGAAATACAAATTTTGCCATCCTTGTTTCCAAGCAGTTCACCGAGCCCTTCCATGAACCCATCGAATACGGGAAATACATTGCCTCCCTCGCCAATATGCTGGGCGGAGGACCCATTGTGCAGCGGCTCGGAGACCTTCGTGACGGACGCCGTTCCACGGCAGAAAGAATCCGGAGGGGCCTCATTCAACCCACCATGCCCAGCGCCACGCCGGGAGATTTATCTTTGGTCTTGCCATATCGCTTCTTAAAGGATATTATGGAGATGTTCGAAGCGCTGGATGAAGTCGCTCCGGGAGCCAATTCACGCCACACCCTTCTCTACGGGGTGGAAGTGAAATTCTACTCCTCGAGAATCGAACTTTCGAACCAGCTGGAGACGAAGATACCAAACTTCTTCGCCATTGGTGATGGCGCCGGCATCACCAGGGGTCTGGCCCAGGCCTCAGCAGCCGGTGTAGTCGTGGGCCGTGAAATCTGTGCCCGCATTGGGAAACCGAAGGGAGAAATTTAAATGATACCAAGGTACACACGCCCGGTTATGGGAAAAATCTGGGAAGAAAGAAATGAATGGCAGACCATGCTCGATGTAGAAATCGCAGCCTGCGAAGCCAATGCAGAACTCGGCCGCATTCCGAAAGAAGCAGTCAAAGTCATCAAAGAAAAAGCAGATTTTGACGTAGACCGGATTCATGAAATCGATGCCGTTATCAATCATGACATCATCGCTTTCCTCACCAATGTAGGTGAACACGTAGGCGATGAAGCAAAATATATCCATATGGGCCTTACCTCCACCGACGTGAAGGATACGGGACTCAACGTCCAGATCAAACAGGCCAGTGCAGTCCTTTTGGAGGACCTTCAGAAACTGGCAGAAGTCCTGAAGAGAAGAGCCGTAGAATTCAAGTACACCCCCACCATCGGCAGAACCCATGGCGTCCATGCAGAACCCACCACCTTCGGCCTGAAACTCCTCCTCTGGTATTCCGAAACCCTGAGAAATATCGACAGAATGAAACGGGCTGCTGAAGAAATGGCAGTAGGAAAACTTTCCGGCGCCGTAGGCACCTATGCGGATATCGATCCCTATGTAGAAGAATACGTCTGCAAGAAAATGGGCCTTACCCCTGAAATCGTGGCTACCCAGGTTGTACAGCGCGATCACCATGCAGAATACATCGCAACTCTCGGCGTCATCGCAGGCACCCTTTCCCAGATGGCCCTCGAAGTCCGTCATCTCCAGAGAACAGAAGTCAGGGAAGCAGAAGAATATTTCAGCCCGAAACAGAAAGGCTCCTCCGCTATGCCTCATAAGAGAAACCCGGTCAAATCCGAAAGAATCTGCGGCATGGCCAGAGTCATCCAGGGCTACTCCCTCCCCGCTTTCGAAGACATTCCGCTCTGGCATGAAAGAGATATTTCCCACTCCTCCGTGGAAAGAGTCATTATCCCCGATGCAACGATTGCCCTGGACTACATCCTTGACCAGACCACGGCTCTCATCGATAAACTCCTCGTCTATCCGGAAAAAATGCTGGCAGACCTCAATCTCACCGGCGGTCTGATTTACAGCCCGAGAGTCCTCCTTGCCCTCGTAGCCAAAGGAGCTTATCGCGATACCGCTTACAGATGGGTACAGAGAAATGCCATGAAACGCTGGCTTCAGGGAGAAGACTTCTACGAAAACCTCTGCAAAGACGAAGACGTCAGAAAATACCTCACCCCTGAAGAAATCAAAGCCTGCTTCGACTACAAGCCCATGCTCGTACACGTGGATGAAATCTTCGCAAGATTCGGACTTTGAGCCGTTAGCAGTCAGCCGTTAGCAGTTAGTAGTTTAGAAATAAAAAGCCTTCCGGTCCATTTGAGCCGGGAGGCTTTTTTGATTGCAGGGATTAGGAATTGGGGATTAGGAATTAGGGAAGGTGTCGGCGCTCTCCGCCGAAAATTTTTATGGGGAATGTACACAGGCTAGGAAAAATAACGGGGTGCGGGATACGGGGAGCGGGGTGCGGGAAGGTGGCGGCGCTGATGCGCCGCAAGTATATATGGGGATTTTACACAGACGAGTGCGAAAAGCCCGTACAAGTCGAAACGTTCAAGGCTCCCCAGGCTTGGGGAGCTGTCTGCGAAGCAGACTGAGGGGTCGTACTACAGCTGCCAGGCATAAATGAGGCTAATGAAAAAAGGTACAAGCGCAGGGTTCGGCACATGGCACATATGAAGCTGATTGATAAAACGTACCTGGGACAAGTGACTCTATCGGAAAATGCGTGGCCCCCTTCGAAAAGGGGGCTCCGCGAAGCGGTGGGGGAACGAACAAGTCGAGACGTTTCGAGGCTGTATCGGCGGTAAAGTTTCCTTGTCAAAAAACCACCCTGGAAAGAGAAGAAAGATTGATAATTTTTGCAGATAATGACAGAGTCACATGAGCAAGCAAGCATAAATCATCCTATCCGTCGACTTCGTCGACACCTTCCCTATCTAGGGAAGGTTAAGCATCAGGCGGCTTCGCCGCAATTTCCATCCCTGCCCTTTCAGGCCCTTCGGGCCAGCTTCCCCGAGGGGAAGCCTTCTCGCGTACGTTTTGAGGAACATGTGGGACTAACTGATGAAAGGAACTTGGGACAATTGACTCTATCGGTAAATGCGGACCTCCCCGAAAAAGCCTCCCCGAAGTTCGGGCAGGCGCCGAAGGCGACGGAGGGGCTGTACTATCTTACAAGTCGAAAGTGAGCTTAAAGGTAAACTTATCCCGGAGAGGTGCCGCAAAGCGCCGGAGGGGATGTCTCACATGCAAGTCGAAAATGAGAAAAAAGGTACAAGCGCAGGGTTCGGCACATGGCACATATGAGGCTGATTGATAAAACGTACCCGGGACAATTGACTCTATCGGAAAACGCGTGGAGGGTGTACAAAAAATAGAAATCATTATTTTAAATACTTCGGGGGAAATAGTTATCAGTGCTCAGTTGTGGTGGGCCATTACGCAGGGCCTTTTTATATAAAAATTCAATCATTTCCAATGAAAACTGTATAAAAGAGGCCCGCCATCTAAAGATGCGGGCCTCTTCGACTGAGAACCAGGAACTGAGAACTGATTACTTTATAAAATTCAGTCATTCAACATATTGTGTAATTATTGTACAGCCCCAATTTTATATAGTACGCTTTGCGCAGGGACTGCTGCCTGCAGATGAGCTCGCCAGGATTCTGCGCAGACGGTGGCTCTTTTCCGGCGGCTTGTACCTGTATTCCCGGCCTCGCGCGTGGAGTGGAGAGAGCGCAGCGTACTGATTTGGAAGTCAAAAATCTGACAAATGATGGAATTTCATCCCATTTTCGACTTGCAGCAGTAGTACAATCCCCTGCTCGCTCTCCTCGCCACCCCCAGACTCGGGGGCCTTTGACGTTTCGACTTGAACGGGCTTTTCACACCTGCTTGTGCAGATTCCCCATAAAAAATAGCGCTGCATCAGCAGCGCCACCTTCACGAACCACGAACCACGAACCACGAACCACGAACCACGAATCACGAAATCTCGATACTGACAATACCGGGGCATGCCGTGATGAGGCTGACTCACGAATACCGAATCTGTCTCAAACCAATTTATCTGACAAAAGACACCAATAACTACTTTTTTACCGGCAGGGAGGGATTTCTTGTCTCTGCGATCCACTTCGTAAAATCGTCGGGAGAGACTCCGAGCACTCTTTCTGCCCAGGGTTTCCATTTTTCCGATTTTTTTCTCTCATGGACGATGTCTTCCATTTTCTTTCCTGTATGCTCTTCGAGGAGCCAGGAAAGGCGGATCCAGTGATTGGGATAGCCTTCTTCGAGGAGGGAGAGGGCTCTTTCTGTTTCTACGCCATAGAAGCGGTGGAGTCGTTCTGCCCGGTGATGGAAATAGGCTTTTTCATAGGATTCGGCGGTGAAGTTCAGATTTTTCCTGATGACGCCCCAGGGAAAATCTTTCCTCATTTCCAGGATATCTTCCATAGGACGGCCCGAGAGGCAGGAAAGAAGGGCTGCTTCATCCACTTCACCAAACCGGTGACCATCGAGGGCCGCTTTGACTCTTTCTTCAGAAATATCATATTTGTAATGGATACTCCGGACCTGATCTTCCGGAGAGGGGACGGAACGTTTCATCATTTTTCTCCTTTTCTTAATTTATTCTTATTATAGCATGAGACAGGAAATAATGAAGGCTCCCTGAGGGTCTTCAAAATCCCCTCAGGGCCTGTGATTTCAACCCGAATGAGAAAGGCAATATTTTATTTTCCATAACGGTATACCGGGATCCGGGGGCCTGCCTGCTGATCGATTTCCTCATATTTCCCGGTTATGCTTCGTCAATCAGCCTCCTATGTGCCGGCTGCGACCGTACCCCCTGCTCTCTCTCCGGACTCGGGGGGCAGGTGGGTTTCCGGCATTTACGAGCTTTTCTCACTCCTCTGAGCACAATCCCATAAAAACTCATGTTGCAGAGCGGCATACCTTCCCGACTGCCCCGATTCCTCTGATCCAAAAGCTGTCATCTTACAGTCACTATATAAAAAGGGCGGGCCTGTCAGTCTGATGCCCGCCACCTTCACGGACCACGGACCACAAATCACGAATCACGGACCACGAATCACGGACCACGAATCACGATCTATTCAAAGTCATTCGTAAGGAAGTGATCCTTACCATTTTTAAACTTAATGAATTTCTAATGAGACAAAACGGAATTTTTTCTACTATATGTATAGAGAGCAAAATGAAGCCCGGCCCGGGGAGGCGGAATGGAGTTCTCGAATATTTCCAAATTTCATAGAAAGGATATGATATCATGAAAACTCTCGTACTTAAGTTTAAAACTGCAGGTGGTTCTACTTCTACCCTGAGTGTGGCAAATGCCAAAGAAACTCTGACTATGGCTTCTGTCCAGGAAGCTGCGGCAAAGCTTCTGCCCGTGCTCGTTTCTGCGGGCGGCGCCGAACTGGTTTCTCTGGATGATGCGTACCTGGTGACCACTGAAAAGACCCTGCTGAACTGATTGTGAATGTATTGAAAAGAAAGGAATGATGTATAATGGCAGTTTCCAAAAATGTTTCCGATGTAAAGCTTCGTCTTCGTTTCCCCAACGGTCTGACTTCCGGAGGTAAAGCGAAGTACAAAACCGTAAATCTCTCCAATGTAAAGCTTGACGTCACTGATGAAGCGCTTTATGAAGCAGGCAATGCCTATGCAGGCCTGGTGAATGGCGAACTGGAAAGCGTAAGCCGTGTGGATGTGTCTGATATGACTTCTGCGGACTGAGCATTTTGAAGAAATAAGTTTTCGAATTCGGTCCTGAAAAGAGGGCTCCTGAAAAGGGGCCCTCTTTTTGCATGGTTTTTCCCGGGCTGCCCGGTTTCCTGCAGGTATTATTTCACGCGCTGAAATTGATCGAAAAAGCTGGGATAGAGGGACTTCTCTTTTATTTCAACCTTTTTGAACGGGAGTCATTAAAAACTTTTATATTTCCAAAGAGAGGGTACTTACTTTTGTTCTCTATTTCCCACCTTTTTACTATGATATAATACTTATATATGTTTCCTGATAAAAACGAAAGTAACGAGGTATAGAAATATGAAAAAGACTCTGATTATGCTGGCTCTGGCTGCATCTGTAACCGGTGTGGCATTCGCTTCTCCCCAGACTTCTTTCAAGGAAGGACAGACGGAAATCAATGTGGGCATGTGGGATGCCGAAGCTCATTCCAATGGCTACAAGTCCGACGGGGAATGGAATTTCCTGGGCGGCGTGACTTACGGCATCAATGAAAAGTGGGCAGCCCAGTATCAGTACACCGGTCTCCATACGGATCATACCGATGGAAATATGAATGAAATCAATGCTCTCTATTCCTTCCATCCCCAGGTGGCAGGCTACGTGGGCTGGAACCGCATTTATATGAAAGATTTCCCAAAGAGTGCTTTCGGTTCTGACAATCAGACGAATAATATCGCCCAGATTGGCGTGATTGCCCGCCAGCCCATCAATGATGTGGTGGATGTTTATGCCAGGGGTGCTCTTGGTACGGAAGATACGTCCATTTGGGAAGCCGGCGTCAATCTGGCCCTGGACAAGAATGTGGATCTCAATGCAGGCTATCATTATATGAATACGAGAGGAAATTCTGAAAATAACGTTTCCTACAAAGGTTTCATCGCAGGCGTTTCCTATCGTTTCGGCGGCAAGGATCATAGGGGAGAAGTCTTTGAAGATACGGAAAAAGACCTGGACTATGAAGCCCAGGCAGAAGAACCGTCCGTAGTAACCATTTCTTCCAATGAAGGTGGAAATGCAGCTCCCATCGAAGTGCCGGCAGATGAACCGGTAAAAGCTCCGGAAAATGATTATTACATGAATTCCGTCCATTTCGACAGCGATTCCGCAGCCCTTTCCGATTCCCAGAAGGCAAACCTGAAGGACTTCATCGCAAAGGCAAAGGAAACGGGCCATACCTTCAAACTCGTAGGCCGCGCCGATCCTACCGGTTCTGCTGATTACAATAAGGAACTGGCAGCCCGCCGCATTGAAAGCGTCAAAGCCTATGCAGTCTCCCAGGGCGTGGACGGTTCCAAACTGATTCCGATGATCAAAGGCGCAGAAGGCGCAACCGGCCCGGAAAGCAGAAGAGTGGACGTATTTGAACATAAGTAATGCGAGTCATTTGAGCTGAATCGTTATTCGTTATTCGTGAAGGCGGCCCGCTTCCAATTTGGAGGCGGGCCTTTTTGTATGGGAAATATGGAAATAGGGGAATCGGGGTGGTCGGGAAGGTGTCGGCGCTGATGCGGCACGAAATTTATATTGGGGAATGCACACAGGAGAGTTTGAAAAGCCCGTAGAAGTCAAAATGAGACTAACTGATGAAACATATTCAGGACAAATGACTCTATCCATAAGACGCATCGCGTCCCCCAACGGGGGAAGCTCCCGCAAGCAGGTGTTGCGGGGCAGTCTATCAATCCGGTCGAAATTGAGCTAAAAGATCAGTCCGTTACGCCTCCCTCGGGAACACCGGCGGAGCCGGTGAGAGGGCGCTGAAGCTTGAAATTCTGCACTATCCATGCAAGCCACATATGAGGAAAAAGCAAAGCATGCTGCCGGTCACCACCTTCCCGCCCACCTCCCCTGGTCAGGGGAGGTCCCGGAGCGAAGCGGAGGGGAAGGGGTCGTACGATCGTACATGTCGAAAATGAGTTAAATGGTCATCTCCTCCCGGGAAGGTACCTGCGAAGCAGGGGGATAGGTTGTTTAACCCCAGCCGGCACATATGAGACTGATTGAAAAAAGAGTTTTTGAGACATATAAGCATACAAACATTAATCATCCCATCCGCCCTTCGGGCACCTTCCCTATCTANNGAAGGCTGACCAAAAGGCGGCCCCTGGCCGCCGGGAATCCATTCCCTGCCCTTTCAGGCCCTTCGGGCCAGCTTCCCCGAGGGGAAGCCTTCTCGCGTTCCTTTTGTCCCATTTTCGACTTGCAGCTGTAGTACGACCCACCCGCCTTCGCGGCGCTCAGGCACTCTCCCAAACCTGGGAGGGCTTGAACGATTCGACTTGTACGGGCTTTTCAAACTCGCCTGTGCAAAATCCCCATATATATTCGTCGGCGCATCAGTGCCGACACCTTCCCGACAACCCCGAAACTATTCCCGAGATTCCCGACAACCCCGATTCAAAAGACAATTTAAAGTTTACTTTCATTTCCAGCCCCCACAAAAAATCGGCGGCCCTGAGGCCGCCGCAACTAACTGCTAAAAAACTACTTCATGCATCCCGGAAGGCGAGGGCTTCTTTGGCTTTCCGGATATTTCTCCTGCTTTCAGGATTGATTTCGTTCGTATTGATGTCGATGACCCGGGGGAAAAGAATGGTGATAAGGTGGGCCACCTGGATGGCACGGCCAATCTGCATCTTTTCTGACTCTCTGTAGTTGTTCCAGTCGATGCCTTCTTCTTTCAGGATATTTTTCAGGTTTTCTATGCCGTCCACAAAGTAGTCGTGAAGATCATACATGATGGCTGCTTCTTCTCTGGCAGCATCGATGATTTCCTCCATCCCGGCGGTAAGCTGTCTTGCCCGGGCCTGGTAGTCCTGGAGTTTCCTGATGAGTTCGGATATATAGGTTTTGTCCAGGGAGCGGAACCGTTTATTGTCTATTTCCACTTTTGGCAGGATGAGGATATTATCCATGATGCCGTAGTCCGGGGTCATGGATTTGTAACCCAGGGAGTTCACGGCGCCGAGATCCCCGATGGTATCGACAATAGTGACCATATCGTCTACCTGAAAACCTTCCTGAATGAAGCTTTGAATCCCGGAAAGGCCTTCGCAGTCATGGAGGTTGAAATTACGGATGGCGGAAAAAGTGCTGATGAATTCTTCCATATGCCTGGAAACAGCGGATACCTTGGCCCGGTTCAATTCTACCAGTTCATAATGTTCCCGGGAGCGGAGACGCTGGATTCTTCTCTTTACCCGCCGGAACGCCTTGGAAAGCTCCCATTCCGGGTCCCTGATGTAATGGGGATCCTGAATCCTGCCGTCTTCCATGGCCTGCAGTACTTGAATCACATAGGTAATGGTCATAGTTCCTCCTCTGTATATAAAAAATATACAGGTTCTCCGGTTTATTATTAATTATTTCTTATATTTCTAATTATACACCAAAAATTCCTGCCCGTATATGGAAATATAAAAGCGGCCGGGACTGTATAATAATTACACAATATGTTGAATTACTGAAATTTATAAAGTAATCAGTTCAAAGCGGAATAGGCCCGCATCTTTGGGTGGCGGGCTATTTTTATACACCCTGCACGCATTTACCGATAGAGTCACCCGGCACGAGTACCTTTCGTCAGTCCGCCTTATATGTGCTATCTGCCGAACCCTGCGCTTGTACCTTTTTACTCATTTTCGACTTGCAGCTGTAGTACGACCCACCCGTCGCCTTCGGCGCCACCCTCCCAAACCTGGGAGGGCTTGAACGATTCGACATGTACAGGCTTTTCCCACTCGCCTGTGTACATTCCCCATCTATACTCGCGGGGCATCAGCCCCGCACCTTCCCTAATCCCTAACCCCCAATTCCTAATTCCTTCCAGCAATACGGGCTTTTCACACTCGCCTGTGTATATTCCCCATATATAATCTGCGCTGCCTCAGCAGCGCCACCTTCCCGATAGCCCCGATAGCCCCGATACCCCCGATCACCCCGATTCAAGAGCCATTAGGACATACAGTTTCTATTTCAAAAATACAGCCTCCCCAAGCTTATTTCCCATAGTTATCTATGCTAAATTTTTCTAAAATCCCATGCCCCCTTTTTCCACTTGTGCTATAATGCTCATATATTTAATGAAAAATAAATATAAGGAAAGGAAAAATCATGAATCTCACTACGCTTCATGCAATTATCATCATGGCTACTGTGGCATTTGTCATCGGGATCGGTATTTACCATTCCCGGTCGGTCAAGTCGGCAGCCGGGTATTCCGTAGGCGGCCGTTCAGCCGGAGTTCCTCTGGTAGCCGGGGGAATTGCAGGAACTGTAGTCGGCGGGGGAGCCACTGTCGGTACGGCACAGCTGGCGTACAGTTTCGGCCTTTCCGCCTGGTGGTTTACCCTGGGCAGCGGCATTGCCTTTATTATCATGGGCATTTTCTATGCGAAGAAGATGCGCGGCACCGGTCTTGAGACGATTCCCCAGTTCCTGGCTCTCCATTATGGGGAAAAAGCGGAAGAGCTGGCATCCGTTATTTCTTCCATCGGTATTCTTTTTTCCGCCGTGGCATCGACGCTGCCAGGGATTGAAATCATTGCGAATCTCACCGGTCTTCCACCGGAAATATCGGCGGTCGTTTTGATTCTGCTTGTCATCGGATATACTTTTTTCGGCGGCATGAAGAGTGCCGGTATCGGGGGAATCCTGAAGATGGGCATCATCTGGTTTTCCCTTTTCATTGCCGGCTTCGAGGCCATTTATTTCCTTCACGGCACTCCGGAATGGGCAGCCATTCCTGCCAGCCATTTCAGCCTTTTCGGAAGGGGCATCGAACCGTCCCTGGCCAATCTTTTCTCTGTCATCGTTGGTATCATCTGCACCCAGACCTATGTGCAGTGCATTTTCTCCGCTTCCACTCCGGTGACCGCTTCTTTCGGCTGTTTTGCGGCAGCCCTTATTGTCATTCCCGTAGGTCTTCCGAATGTGGCCATTGGCATGTACATGCATGCTTTTGATCCCGATGTCCTTCCGATCCTGGTCCTCCCGACTTACCTCATCAATCATACGTCCACTTTCATCGGCGGCCTGGCCATGGGCGGCATCGTTCTGTCGCTCGTGAGCGGAATCGGGGGACTTTCGCTGGGCATCGGTACCATGGTGGCCAGGGATATCATTACCCCTCTTTTCTCCGTGAAAGATGACCACAAACTGCTTGTTCTCACGAAACTTTCCGTGCTGGCTGTCATGATCCTGGCCTGCATCATTTCCATCTGCAATCGCGGATCGGAAGTGCTTTTCTGGAACTATCTCTCCATGGCTCTCCGGGGCGGCGGCATTTTTATCCCCTTCTCCATGGCCGTTTTCTGGCCGGGCCATCTTTCCAGGTACTGGACCGTGGCATCCATGATTATTTCGACCGGAGCAGCCCTGGCTGCAGCCACATTCATCAAACTGCCCCTGGATCCCCTTTTCGTGGGACTCATCGTTTCCGTCATCATCCTCATTCCCGGTATCCGGAAGAAGAAAGTGGAAAATGCAAACGACTGGGGCAAGGAGGAAATCCTGAAATGAAAGCTGTCATTTTCGATATGGACGGGACCATTCTGGATACCCTTTCCGACCTTACGGCAGCCACGAATTATGCCCTTGGGAAATATGGGGAGCGCCACGATTTCCCGCCTTTCCTGGTGGGGCTCTGCTATGGCAGCGGCATTACGGCAGATATGGAAAAATGCCTCGCCCTGGCCCGGGGATGCATTCCGGAGGATCTGGAATTCATTGGAAATCGGATTCCCCTCTCCGCTTACGGCTTCACTTCGGAAGATGTGAAGAAACTGGAGGAAATATTTTCTCCTTACTATGCCTCCCACAATCACATCCGGACCGCACCCTATAAAGGAATCCCGGAAGTGCTTTCCGCTTTAAGAAATCAAGGAATCAAAACAGCGGTGGCCTCCAATAAAAACGACTCCGACGTCCAAACTCTGGCTTCTTCCCTCTTCCCCAGCGGTTTCGATGCAGTCATCGGAAACAGCCCCTCCATCCGGAGGAAACCGTCTCCGGACATGGTCCTGGCTATCCTTGAAAAATTATCTATTTCTAAAGAAGAAGCCCTCTACGTGGGCGATACGGAAACAGACTTCGAAACGGCACAGAACGCAGGGGTTAAATGCCTCGCCGTAGACTGGGGCTTCCGGACCGTAGAATTCCTCAAAGGTCATGGAGCGGAAATCATCATCCATGAACCTTTGGAAATACTTTCGTATGTGTAGTTGTTCTTCGTAAAAGTGGCGCCCTGAAATAACGGGGCGCCTTTTTTATTGGGAATTTATTGCTGGAACGACTTTTGAATCGGGGGTGTCGGGGGTATCGGGATTATCGGGGGGCTCGGGGCAGAAGAAGCCAAAAATAAAGAAGATATCCATCCACAGAGAAGAAAATAGTTTTTAGCAGTCAGCAGTTAGCCGTTAGCAGTTAGCCATTAGCCGTTAG
>DKQZ01000073.1 GCA_002471975.1 Dialister sp. UBA7295
TTTCGGGGCTTAGCAAACTACGGCGTGAACCGTTCGTCCCATTTTCGAAAATTCGGGATGCGGGGTGCGGGAAGGTGTGCTGCTGAGGCAGCACGAATATGTATGGGGAATGTACTCAGGCGGAGGAAAAGCATTTTCTTATGGTTTGGCATGCGCGGGGGGCTGCTAGCTTTTAGCAGTTAGCCGTTAGCAGTTAGCCGCTAACAGTTAGCCATCAGCCATCAGCCATCAGCCATTAGCCGTTAGCCGTCAGCCGTTAGCCATTAGCCGTCAGCTGTCAGCTGTCAGCCGGTAGCCATTAGCCATCAGCTATCAGCCATTCGCAGCAGTTTACAGGAAATATTTTCCCTGCCGGCATGAATTTTATTTTTCTGGTTCTTCCGCATTTACTTCAGAGATGCAGCGGGGAGCTTCTCCCATAGGGCAGGCGTCGGGGGCGGGGGCTGCATTGTCGCCGCGGTTGATTCGTTTCACATAGCCATTGAGTTCGGTAGCGATTTCGAAATGGCAGTTTCTTCCTTTCCAGGGAATCAGGGCATGACGGACGAGGTAGTACTTGTCCGTGCCCGGTCGTTTATAAAGATTGGTGAGGAAACTTCCCCGGCTGATATGGAACCGGGCACAGGTATTGGTGGGATGGGTGAGGCCGCAGACCAGATTATAGCACTTTTCTTTCCTGTAATCCCGCTCCGGGCCAATCTGAAGCATTGCAAGAGCGGCTTCATTCATGTACAGGATATCGTGGGTCACCATGTCGGAAATGATGACAAGGCTTTCGATATGGTCGAAATCTTCCCGGTCGAAGGGAAGACGATTGCCCACATAGACAGACTGCACGTGGACGCCCTTTTCAAATTCCGTAAGCCTTTCACCCAGCAGCTGGAAAAGTTCCGTGGTGTCGTGGACTTCAGAGCCGTTGGCCATGGAATAGGTGAGCCTCAGGGTGGCGGGGCAGCCGTCTATTTCATGGATATCATAAATTTTTCCAATCAGATTTCTCATGGGCTCCGCATTCCGGTGGGCTTCCCGGTCTTTCAGGAATGCCACGAACCTGGTGCCGCCCAGGTAGCAGAGGGTTCCTTCGTTATTGAAGAAATTTTTCATGATGTCCGTCACGGCGGTGAGCAGTTTATCGCCTGCTTTTGCCCCGTAGGAACGGACAAAATCGGTATAGCCGGGAATGTGCATGAGGATAGCCAGATAGTCCTGGTCGTTCAGACGGTAATTTCTCTGGTAATTGGTCCCGGCCATGAGCATGCCCCGATAGGTATAGATGCTCGTCTTTTCATCGATGAGGCCCAGACGGACGTCCTGGGCCATCTGGTCTTCCTTTTCATC
Organism: Dialister sp. UBA7295; assembly: GCA_002471975.1. Lineage (GTDB taxonomy): Bacteria > Bacillota > Negativicutes > Veillonellales > Dialisteraceae > Dialister. The sequence continues at coordinate 1,339 of DKQZ01000073.1, forward strand.
TATATCGGTGAACCAGCCCATGAGGCCCGCGATTTTATTTCCTCTGTAAACGGGATACTTGCTGGCGATAATGCGGCGGGGTTTTCCGTGAACGAGACAGATTCCCCGGCATCCAATGGAGGGAATGCCCCGGGTGAGGACTTTTTCCTCTTCGCCTTTGTAGTCCGTGCCATCGATGTGCCAGTGCATTTCCTCATCCGTTTTCCCGATAAGATCCTCTTCTTTTTTGAGACCGTAATAATCGAGGAAGGCCCGGCTGGCTCCAAGGAACCGGCGGTTTTCATCTTTCCAGAAACATTTCACGTCTTTCACGCTTCTTAAGGTATCAAGGATGGAACCGCGAAGCCTGGACTGGCGGAGGGCTTTTGTGAGGGTAAGCTCTGGCAGGAGGGAACGCATGACGAGGGGCAGGGTTTCCTTCCGGCGGATCATGTTTTCAAAAGGCGCTTTTCTCACGCAGATGAGGAAATCAAAATTGTCGCCATTCCGGAGGGCGATGGAATCCATTTCCTTCCAGTGATATTCTCCGGAATCCCCCCGGACGCGGAAAAGTTCGGATACCATGGGGGAATCGGTGTGAAGGGCGATTTCCTTTCTCCGGACAGGATCCATGAAATCATACATTCGATCCCAGTCGTCCGGATGGATGTAATCGCCCAGCTTCTTCCATTCCGAAAGGGGGATGGAATCGCCGGCCTTGAGCCCGGGGTAAAGGGTGGAAAGGATTTCTACCCGGTCCGTCTCCGGCACATACCGGTAAATGCCGCTGTACATGGAGAGGATATTCCGCAGAAGTTCGTCCAGCCGGGTCCCGTTCCTTGCTTCGGGGTCCATGGAAATATTGGTGATTTCCAGAAGACCCGTATAGAGGTCTCCGGAAGAGGCCGTGATTTTTGCTTTGCAGTGGACGTACTGGTTATTGGAAACGAAGATTGCCGATTCCTGTTCACCGGTGGTGATGGTTTTGCTGATGAGGAGCTTCAGCCTTTCTCCATCAGGATACTGGTCTAAATGAAGAGGAATGCCCAGGGGCGGCAGGTTCCCGTAAATGAGGGAGGAAATATTTTTATGGAAAGCTTCATTCATGAGGAGCAGGATGAAGCCATCCTCACTTTTTTCAAAAATGGCAGCCGGCGCTTTGGAGAGGGTATTGATGAGCCCCGTTTTTTCAAATACCGCAGCTTCCCTTCTGCTTTCGGCGGGAAGGTTGTGCTCCAGGCAGTGCTTATAGAAAAGATTGTAGGGAAGGGGCATGCCATAGTAGAATCCCTGAATCTTTTCGCAGCCGATATTTTTCAGGAATTCCGCCTGCTCCCGCGTCTCTACTCCTTCTGCCAGGGTATGGAGGCCCAGGGCCTTGGCCATCTGGACAATGGAGGAAAGAAGCTGACGGCTCTGGGGAGAATTGGTCTTCTGGAAGGCCATGTCGATCTTGATCTCATCGAAATGATAATTCTGAAGGACGTTCAGAGAGGAATAGCCGCTGCCGAAATCGTCAAGCCATACCTGGTAGCCCGCTTTGCGGAAACGGTCCACTTCTGTCTTCAGTTTGTCTTCATTTTCCACCAGGGCGCTTTCCGTGACTTCTATGCAGAAAAGGTTTCTGGGAAGCTGGTAAGTCTCCACGATTTTTTCCATGAATGCCAGGGTATCAATCTCATCGAAATCGGCCCGGGAAAAGTTGACGGATACCGGCACCAGGGGACGCTGGTTTTCCTGAAGCCAGCGCAGATGGCGGGCACAGTGTTCCACGATATAGCAGTCCAGCTTCGTAATGAGGCGGGACCTTTCCAGGACAGGGATGAAAATGCCCGGGGAAAGGAGTCCCTTTTCCGGGTCATCCCAGCGGGAAAGGGCTTCCACGCTGCAGAGCTTTCCGGTGAAGGTACGGATGACAGGCTGATAAAAGACTTTGATGTATTCCTTTTCCAGGGCTTCCTCGAAATGCTTCAGCACATAGGCCTGGACTTCCAGTCTTTTTACCATGGACGGTTCATAAAAGGCCCAGTTCTTTCTGGCGTCTTTCTTGATGGAATCGGCAGCCAGTTTTGCCAGGTCGAAGAAATAGGAAATCTGTCCCCTGGAATCTTCTCTCATCTTCGGGTCGGGCCGGACGACGCCGGCCTTCATGGTGATGGACGAATCCTGTATTTCCTTCTGCAGGGAATCATTGAGGGCAGCAAGAGATTTCTTCACGTCCTTATTTTCCGTGAGTATCAGGAAATGGTCGGCTCCTTCATGACCCACCAGGGACCCGGGGAAATGATTGACTATGAGACTTCCCATGGTGTGGAGAAGCCGGTGGCCCGCTTCCCTTCCGTGGGTGTTGTTGAATACTTTGAAATTGGACAGGTTGATATAAATCGTAGTAAGCCTTCCAAAATGGCCGGAAGCGTTGTAATCGCCCCCAAGTTTCTGGGCCGTTTTATAGAAAGTATGATGGGTGGGGAGTCCTGTCACCGGATCCCTGTTCGGATAGGGGATGATAATGTTCAGGATATGGAGGACCCAGCAGGATTTCCCTTCTTCCGTCACCCAGGGGGAAAGGATGCTGTTCAGCTTCATCGTATGCCCATCGGCGCGGACAATGCGGAAATCGAAGAGACTCGTATCGGAATTTCCATGCTTGTCAGGCGCATAGAAAAGGTCCTGCAGCGGCTGGTAGTCCAGGGGCAGTACCAGTTCATGAAAGGCACCGTAATGTTTGAGGAAATCTTTCGTCGAAGAGCAGCCGGCCCACCGGGCCAGGGTGTCGTTGGCATAAAGAATTTTTTCCGAAGGTTCCGAGGAAACCACGAGGAATCCTCCGGGAAATACATGAGAATCAGGGAAATTCATACTTGGCATGGTTATCTTTCACCCCGTCAATAAGGATTGCGGCCGGTCCTGCAGCAAAACAATCCGGTCAGTTACTATTTCTTATTTTAATACGGATATCATTTATCGCGCAACAGACAGGGCAGCATATATTTCAATCCTGATATATTAAAAATCATGGATCCCTCCGATAAAAAGAATATGAAATCCTGAATCCACTCCTTATCCCGGGAGAAAAGGAAAGAATGGGAGAAAATTCATTTCTTTTTCAACCTTTTATTTCCACAACCTCTGTATTCATGATAGAATGATATGTATAAAAGAGAATATAATTATTACTTATTATATATAGGAGTTTTTATGGTGAGCCAGATACAGGGACTTTTTATGACCATGAGGCTCTGGGATATCCTGGATATCCTGGTGGTAGCCTTCTTTCTATACCGGATTTATGAACTCATTCGTGATACCCGTGCCACGGCCCTTCTGAAGGGGCTGGTGTTCCTGGGCATTTTTACCGTGCTTTCCGGGTGGCTGCAGCTTCACGTGGTCAGCTGGATCCTGGACAAGCTGATGACAGTATTGATTGTCGCATTGCCTGTGGTATTCCAGCCGGAACTCCGCCGGGCCCTGGAACAGATCGGCCGGGGAAAATTTTATGTGTCCTCCAGGGTCATGAATGAAGTGGAATGGGACCACGTCATTGAAAATGTGGTAGAGGCCACCATGACCATGTCGGCCAATAAAATCGGTGCCCTCATCGTTTTCGAACGATCCGTAGGACTGGATGACCGGATCGATACGGGGATCCGCATCGAGGGTCTGGTATCCAAAGAACTTCTTGGAAATATTTTCATCGTCAATACACCCCTTCATGACGGGGCCGTCATCATCCGTGAAAACCGGGTCATGGCGGCGGGCTGCCTTCTGCCGCTGACAAGGGATCACAGCCTTTCCACGGAACTGGGGACCCGCCATAGAGCAGCCATCGGCATGTCCGAACAGGCAGACTGCGTGATCGTAGTCGTTTCTGAAGAAACAGGAATTGTCTCCTATACTTACGGAGGTCATATCTATCGGGGACAGGATGCGGACAGCCTGAAGAACGTGCTCAGGAATTTCCTGGTACAGGGCAAGCCGAAAGGCGTCAGTGATATGCTGCAGAAATGGGGGCGTGCAAAATGAAATGGACCCGAATGGAATGGTGGTTCCCGAAACTTCTCTGCCTCATCGCTGCCTGCGCCCTCTGGGTCTATGTGATGAACGAACAGAACCCCATGATGGAAAATACCTATACCGTACCGGTGGAAACGCGAAATCTGGACCGTTCCCTGGTAGCTACCAACGTGCCTGATTCCGTCAAAGTCAAGATCCGCATGCCCAGAAGCGATATGGTCTATATGCGTTCCGACAATATCAAGGCTTATGTAGACCTTTCCGGCATGACCGACGGGGATTACCCGAATACGCCCATCCTCGTTTCCGTGCCTTCCGATGAGACGGTCATTTCCGTTTCGCCCCAGCATTTCAACCTGAATGTGGACACCTATGCCGTGAAGACCCTTCCGGCAAAGGTCCAGGCTTTCGGCACGCCGGAGACAAATTTCTCCCTGGACAGCACGAAAGTCACCCCTGATACGATTACCATTGCCGGCAGCTCTTCCAAAATTGCCCAGGCAGACCGGGCCGTGGTTTCCGTGAACCTGGCAGGGAAGGAAAAAGACTTCACCGAATTTGACAGTGTCAACGTGCTGGATAAAGATGGAAATACGGTGACTGGCCTCGATATCATGCCGAGCCAGGTCAAAGTGATGGTGAAAATGAAAGAAGAAATGAAGACGGGAAACCTGCCGCTCCACATAGAGACAAAAGGAGAACCGGCCAAAGGCTATAAAGTGGGGAGAATCTCACTGACTCCTCCCGTAGCGACCATAAGAGCGCCGATTTCCTACTTTGAAAAGAATACCACTCTGGCCCTGAATCCCATCGATGTGACCGGCGTGAGCAGGACCATCCACCAGATGGTCAATATACCTGTACCTTTGGGCGGATCTGTAGCAGTGCCCCGGGTGACGGTGACTGTGGAAATCGAGGAAGACTGATATTTCCGGCATGAATAAAACAGAATAGGGAAAGCAATGAGGCTTTCGCCGTGCCGCTTGACGAAAATGATCATTCGATGTATGATTGGAAAGTTATTTCTAGAAATTGGGGAGGAACTTAAATGGTTACATTATTTGGTACTGATGGAGTCCGGGGACTTGTCAATTCGACCCTTATGCCGGAGCTGGCTTACCAGCTTGGCCGGGCGGCAGGCGCCTATTTCTGCAAAGCCCGCGGGAATCATCGTTTCCTGATCGGCATGGATACCCGTATCTCCGGCTCCATGCTGACCGCAGCTCTTTCTGCAGGCCTCTGTGCATCCGGAGTCAATGTGGATGTGGTGGGAGTCATTCCGACCCCCGGAGTTGCCTACCTGACCAGGGTAGAAGGGTATGATGCAGGCGTCGTCATCTCTGCTTCTCACAATCCCTTCCCTGATAACGGTATCAAATTCTTTGACCGGAATGGCTATAAACTGCCCGATGCGACGGAAGAAGAAATAGAAAACATCCTCCGCCATGATGAAACCATTGCCCGTCCCACGGGAGACGGCATCGGCATTATTCGTGACGTGCCGGAACTTTCCGACAAATACAGGAAATTCGTGAAGAGCACCGTCAAAGGCAGCTTCAAAGGACTGAAAATCGTCACCGACTCCGCCAACGGCGCGGCTTCCAATTTCCTTCCGGAAATCCTTTCTGACCTGGGAGCCGAAGTCATCCCTATTTTCCATGAACCCAACGGCGTGAATATCAATAACGGCTGCGGTTCCACCCATATCGAAACGCTGCAGAGGAAAGTGGTGGAAATGGGGGCTGACTGCGGTATCGCCAATGATGGGGACGCAGACCGCTGCCTTTTCGTGGATGAAAAAGGACAGGTCCTGGACGGGGATCACCTCATGATCATCAATGCCCTCAAAATGAAAGAAGAAGGCCGTCTCCATGAAAATATGGTCGTAGGCACGGTCATGAGCAATCTGGGCTTTGGCAAAGCCCTCCGCAAACATGGCTGCCAGACCGTATCCACCCAGGTGGGGGACCGGTATGTGCTGGAAGAAATGCTGAAACATGACTACTCCATCGGCGGTGAACAGTCGGGCCATATCATTTTCCCGGAATTCAATACCACCGGTGACGGGCTCATTACGGCAGTCCAGACCCTTATGGTCCTTCGTGACAGCGGCAAAAAGATGTCCGACCTCAATAAACTCATGGTCACCTATCCCCAGATCCTGAAAAATGTGGAAGTGTACAGCAAGAATGGCTGGGAAGAAAATGACCTCATCATGGATGCCATCCGTGCCGGGGAAGATGAACTGGCCGGAGAAGGACGAATCCTCGTCCGCGCATCGGGCACGGAACCCCTCATCCGCGTCATGGGTGAAGGCAGGGAACTGGACCAGCTCGAACGGATCGTGAACGATATCGCTTCCGTCGTAGAATCCGAACTGGGAGTAGGAAATAACTGAGCTTTCGGACAATAGCATACATATGGATAGAGACAATAGCGATGATCGTGGCCCGTGATCCGTGGCCCGTGATCCGTAGTTCGTTCTTCGTGATTCGTGAAGGTGGCGCCCTTTGGGCGCCATTTTTGTATGGGGGAAATGGCGAAAGACGGGATTACGGGGAAAGGATAGAGACAATAGCGATGATCGTGATCCGTGGTTCGTGATTCGTGAAGGCGGCACCCTCTGGGTGCCATTTTGTATGGGGGAAATGGCGAAAGACGGGATTACGGGGGAAGGATAGAGATAATGGCGATGATCGTGGTCCGTGAAGGTGAGGGTGTATAAAAATAGAAATCATTATTTTAAAAACTTTAGGGAAAACAGTTATCAGTTATTAGTTATCANNGTTATCAGTTCGCAGTTGTGGTGGGCCATTACGAAGGAAAAGCGGCCTTTGTATATAAAAAATCATTTCCAATGAAAACTGTGTATAAAAATGGCCCGCCATCTCATTTGTTGCGGGCCTCCTTCACTGAGAACTATGAAATGAGAACTGATAACTTTATAAAATTCAGTCATTCAACATGATGTGTAATTATTGTACAGCCCCATTTTGTATGGGATTGCTCATTGTTATTTTTATAAATGCACGGAAATATTTTTTGTTTCTGAAAAAATATCATAAAAAATAAAATTAATTTTGCAAAATATAATAATGGTATATAATGAGAAAGACAACGAGTACAGAGGAAATCAATAATCATTCATTAAAACAGGCTGTAAAAATATATTAACAAATGCTCTTTTTTGTGTTATGGTTATGTTTGTACTCATTTATATTTTCAGGGAGGGTTTTTATGAAATTCACATGTAAGAAAACGGCAGCTCTTCTGGCAATCCTTGCGCTGGGAGGCTTTTATGGTGCCGATGCAGCAGGAACTCCGGTGTACACGCTGAAGGGAATCACGGTCACCGCCAACCGCCAGGCAGAAAGACTTCAGGACGTGCCGGCCACTGTTCAGGTAGTCACTGAAAAAGAAATCCAGACAAAGAATGCCCAGAATACGGCTCAGGCAGTCGCTATGGCAACCGGCGTTTCTGGAAGCCAGTCCATTGAAGGGACCGTAAGTCTTCGAGGCTATGACAGCAAAAATATCCTTGTCCTGGTTGATGGTCAGCAGATGAATACGGCCTGGAACGGGGACGTGGACTGGAACATGATTCCTGTGAACAATATCCGCAAGATTGAAGTCGTTTCCGGCGGACAGTCTGCTCTCTATGGCGGCCGTGCCGTAGGCGGGGTTATCAATATCATGACAAAGACCCAGAAACAGGATGGCCTTCATGGTTCTGCTTTCGTGACTTATGGCAGCCATGCCACCGTCAATCAGGGGTATAACCTGGGCTTCAAGAAAGATAAAGTTTCCGTGGGCGCTTTCTATAACAGCAATATCACCAACGGCTGGAGAGATTATCTGAGCTCCAAATCTTCCGTTCCCAAAGGATATACCCTGAGTGATCATGGCACCGATGCCAATGGGTACCCGATTATCGGAAATCGTGGCAAGAAATACGTCATGTCCGAAAATTATGGCTTCAATATCGGTTATGACTTCAATGATAACCAGCGCTTGACTTATAAATTTACCCGGGCTAACTATGTATATAGATATAACGATCCGGATACCTATCTGGAAGATAAGAATGGTGAACCGGCCTGGCCTGGAAAGGATTGGAAAGACAGCACCCGTTTCTCCAACACCACAAGCTTCTATGGCGCCAGGGGCTGGAGATCCTATAATATGCACTCCCTGACCTATAATGATCAGAAAAACAAAGTTCACGCCCACTTTGGGATGACTGATTACTTTAAGGACGGCTATACCTATCCACTGGGCGACAAGCACAATCTTGATAAAAACTTTGATGGATATGGTAAGAAGACTTCCTATCCGTCCAAGACCTGGAATTTTGATGTGAACAAGCGCTGGACCCTGGGGGCCCATACCGTTCTCTTCGGGGGAGCCTATAGCCAGTCCAAATTCAGCGAAACTATTGAAGATAATATATTTAACTGGAAGTCCTGGAACAGCTCCTCTAAAAAGGGAATCGGCCAGAGACTGGGCGGCAAGGATAAGAGCTATGCCTTCTACCTCCAGGATAAATGGGCTATTTCCAAAAAGTGGACTGCCTACGTAGGCGGCCGGTATGACCATTACAAGAAATATGACGGCTATAACCAGTATGCCGGACAGGATGCCAAGACATTCGGCTCCGCTTCCTATGACAAATTCTCCCCGAAGCTGTCCGTGGACTATGCATTTGATGACAATACCAATGCTTATATTTCCTACGGAAAATCCTTCAACCCGCCGATCCTGTACCAGGTATACCGCTATGCAGACAGAAACGGTACCAAGTATCTCACCAATCCGTCTCTGGAACCGGAAACCACGGATACCTGGGAACTGGGCCTGAAGAAAAAGATTGGGAACAAGACCGATATCCATGCGGACGTATTCTATGCAAAGACGAAAGATGATATCGGACTTGTTGAAGTTGCAAAGGGCACCAAGCAGTATCAGAACCGCGGCGAATCCAAGACTCATGGCTTCGAACTTTCCCTGAACCAGCGTCACAGTGATGCATGGACCTCCTACATCAACTATACCTGGCAGACCGGCAAGGTAGACGGAGACAAGAATTATGATATTCCCCGCCATCTTCTCCATCTGGGAACCACCTACAACAAAGATGCCTGGACTTTCAATGCGGACGGCATGTTCATTTCCGACCGCACCGAAGCAGGCCTGAAGAGCGGCCATTTCAAGGCAAGAGATGCTTACTTCCTCATGAATGTCAGTGCCGGCTATCAGTTCACAAAGAACTTTAATCTCCAGTTCGGTATCAATAATCTCTTCGATCGTGAATACTATGATGAAGATATCGTATCCAACCATTACTATGTAGGCGACGGCAGAACCTATACCCTCACTGCCCGTTACTCCTTCTGATTTCCCAAATAAAAACAGTGAAAACCGATTTCCGGTTTCCACTGTTTTTTTATTTTCTGAAATGACAAGCCATCAACTGAAGGCTAACTGCTAACGGCTAACAACTAAGGGCTGACTACTCTTCTTCGCTCCAGGGGAGATGGACGTGCATTTTGGAGAATTTCGGCAGGATGCCCCGGTCTTCCACGGGGTCTTTCGGCGTGAAGATGGGGAGGCGGTCCGGGAAGATTTCCAGGTCCAGGGGAAAGGTGGGTCCCAGGTCTCCGTCCACGTTGGTGACGATGGGTTCATTTTCCGCAATGGAAAGATGAGCCTTTCTGAAAGAGACTACGGTGAGGAAGTCCGGGCCCATCTGCATGCCGGAGAGGAGTTTCGGTGCCGATTTGAGGGCCCAGAGCCATTCGAAATCATGCATGAGGCAGAGTTTGATGAGCCCTTTATTCCGCTCTTCCGGCGGGAGGAGATTGTGGAAACTGCCGGCGGAGTCGGTGAGCATGGCGGCGATGAGGGTCGATGACACTTCGACTTTCCGGCCCGTATCGGTTTCTACTTTGAAATGGTAGGATTTCTGTTTATTGAGGACCGTGGCGCCCTTCATGAAGTAGGCCAGGGAGCCGAAAAGGGTCTTTTCCTTGATCGTCACTTTTCCTACGGCTTCGGAAATAGAACCGGCCGCGACGACGTTGATGAAGTATCGGTCATTCACCTTTCCTACGTCGATTTTTGTCCGTACCGCCGTTTCCAGCATGCGGATGGCCCCCTTGGGGGAACGGGGGATATGGAGAGCCCGGGCGAGATCGTTGACCGTCCCGAAGGGGATGAAGCCAAAGGTGGAAGGACTGTCCACGGAAACCATGCCATTGATGGTTTCATTGATCGTCCCGTCTCCGCCCATGCAGATGACGTCCCGTCCTGCCAGGGCAGCTTCCCTGGCAAAGGTGGTGGCATCGCCCGGCTTTTCCGTGATTTTCACTTCCACTTCCTGAAAGCGCTTCTTCAGGACTTCCTGCAGCAGGGGAAGATACTTCGGTGCCCGTTCATGACCCGCCGTGGGGTTCATGATGATGGTGCACTGCCCTTCTTTTTCCATGACCGACTCCCTCCATAATACATAGCCATATTATTCATATTATACCAAATGGAAATAGAGTTTTTACAGAGTGTTTAAAATTATTGATAGATTTCCTGTCCGATAGCCGCGTCAGTCACGATCATCACGATGCATTCCACTGTATGTAAGCTTCCTATACCTGCATTTTCATCCGGTCAGGCCCAAAAATAAAAGTTTAACGAAATTCTAATGATACAAAATGAAATTTTTTCTACTATATGTATAGAAGGCAAAACGAACGAGGCCTCGGGCCGAGCTCCAACCGATCCGCCAGGCGCCCCGAAATTTACAGCGGATCCGGAGCAAGACCCACGTGTTCCGATTGCCTTCCATCCTCGAGGATTCTGAAATTCCCAAGTTGTTATAAAAAAGCAAATACTCCCGGTCCGAAATGATTCAGTAACGGCAACCTCGCTCCGTACCCGGTCACGAGAAGCATATCCCAATGCGGGAATTGCTGCTGCCGAATTGACAGGTAAGACCGAAACTCCGGAAAACGTTCAATTCCTCGCTCCGGGAGTATTTTGCTGTCCGAAAGCCGCTCACATCGTGGGCGGCTTTTTGTGTTACTAGCACATAAGCTGCCAGTGGCCAGACTCCCATCAGGAATGCATTTAAAATCAAGTGAATGCAGCATCCCTGATATTCTTTCAATCGTGAGTATCGTGAGTATCGTGGCTATCGTGAAGGTGGGGCGCTGATGCGGCACGAATATATGGGGATTCTGTACAGACAATGTTGAAATACCGGTACAAGACGGAAATAAGGCTGTGACGAAAGGAACATGAGACAAATGAAGAAAGCGGTAAGCAGGTGGCTCTCCCGAGGGGAAGCCGCTTGCTTACCGCTTTCCGATAGCATCTTTTGGCACGGGATGGTTTCGGCAGTCAGCCTCATATGTGTCGTGTACCTTTTATACGACCTATCCGGCCGCTCCGCGGCCACCTTCCCATCCCAGGGAAGGTTGTGACCGGCAGCATGCTCTACGATTTGCTCATTTTCGACTTGATTGTGTAGTGCGGGGCAGGCATCAGGCCGCCCCCTCACCGCCTTCAGCGGAGCTCCCCGGATGAGTTTACCTTTCATCTCATTTTCGACTTGTACGAGAGTACAGCCTCTCCGTCAGCTGCGCTGACTGTCCGAACTTCGGGGAGGCTTTGCGGGGAGCCTTACCGCTTTCCGATGGTGCCTTTTGGCACGGGATGGTTTCGGCAGTCAGCCTCATATGTGCCGTGTACCTTTTATACGACCTATCCGTCTACCCCGCAGACACCTTCCCATCCCAGGGAAGGTTGTGACCGGCAGCATGCTCTGCGATTTGCTCATTTTCGACTTGATTGTGTAGTGCGGGGCAGGCATCAGGCCGCCCCCACTGCCTTCGGCGGAGCTCCCCGGGATGAGTTTACCTTTCATCTCATTTTCAACTTGTACGAGAGTACAGCCCCTCCGTCAGCTGCGCTGACTGTCCGAACTTCGGGGAGGCTTCGCGGGGAGCCTTACCGCTTTCCGATAGTGCCTTTTGGCACGGGATAGTTTCGGCAGTCAGCCTCATATGTGCCGTGTACCTTTTATACGACCCATCCGGCCGCTCCGCGGCCACCTTCCCATCCCAGGGAAGGTTGTGACCGGCAGTATGCTCTGCGATTTGCTCATTTTCGACTTGAATGTGTAGTGCGGGGGCAGGCATTAATCATCCTATCCGCCCCTGCGGGATACTAACGGCTAATGGCTGACTGCTGACGGCTCCGCGCCATCTTATTTCCAAAAAGCACTGGACCAATTTCGCAAAATGTGCCATGATTAATGAAAATACAAAGGAGGAATTTCTCATGGAAGAAATGAGCGAACTTTTTTATAAAGATGCCTATCTGAAGGAATTTGATGCCACTGTCCTTTCCTGCGTGGAGGCGAAGAAGCATTATGAAGTCATTCTGGACGACACCGCTTTTTATCCCGAAGGGGGCGGACAGCCGGGAGACCATGGAACTCTGGGAGATGCGAAGGTACTGGACGTCCATCGGAAGGAGGGGCTGGTGGTCCATTATACGGATAAGCCGCTTGCCGTGGGCGCAAAAGTTCATGGAAAAATCGACTGGCAGCGGCGCTTCGATTTCATGCAGAATCATTCGGGCGAACATATCTATTCCGGCCTGGTGCACAAGAAATTCAAGTATGACAACGTGGGATTCCATATGGACCAGATCGTTACCATCGATTTCAATGGCCCCATGACCTGGGAAGAGGCGAAGGAAATAGAGAAAGAGGCGAACCGGCTCATTTATGAGGATGTGGAAACGAAGATCACGTTCCCCACCCCCGAAGAGCTGAAGACAATTCCTTACCGTTCCAAGATTGAGCTCACCGGCAAAGTAAGGATCGTGGAATTTCCCAGAGGCGATATCTGCGCCTGCTGCGGGACTCATGTAAAGAGGACCGGCGAAATCGGCCTCATCAAAGTCCTTTCCCTCATGAATCATAAGGGCGGTGTCCGCGTGGAAATCACCTGCGGCAGAAGGGCCATGGAAGACTATGACACCATCCATGAACTGAACCGGGACATTGCGGTCCGTTTCTCCGTGAAGCCCTATGAAACGGTGAAAGCCATCGAAAAGGTGGAAAAAGACGTACTGGAGCTTCGCCAGAAAATCAATGAAATGAACAAACGGTACTTCACCATGAGAAGGGCTTCCCTTCCGGCGGGAAAGAAAGCAGTGCTCCTTGCCGAAGATGGCATGGGCCCCATGGAACTCCGCAAATTCTGTGAATACCTGATCGAAGAAAAAGCAGCGGAAATCATCTTCCTCGTTTCGAAGAAAGATGAGAAGTCACTGAACTTCGCCATCGGCAGCCCGAGCACGAATCTCAAACCACTCCTTAAAGAATGGAATCAGCAGCTTCACGGCCGGGGCGGCGGAAAAGATATCATGCAGGGGTCTTTCCAGTGCGAGCTTTCTAAAGTGGAAACACTGGTGGGTGGGCTGAATCAATAATGAAGCTGTCAGCCGTTAGCCGTTAGCCATTAGCCGTTAGCCGTCAGCAGTTAGCAGTTAGTAATTAGTTTTAGCATGCAGTGCCTGGCTGCAGGTTATCAGGATGACTCTCCTGTGAAATATCTGTTAAAAAGGATTTGAAAGGTCTCTGCTCTTTCAAATCCTTTTTTATATGTATAAAAAAAGGCGCCTCAGGCGCCTGATTTCACTAAAAACCAGGAACTAAAAACGTAACCTGCAAAGCCTCTGAAAATAATGTATATTTCAATTTTTCCATTTGATCCCCGCCACCCATACGCCAATCAGAATGAGGGCTGCCCCGATGAGGGCGGTGAATCCCATTTCCTCATCCAGCACGAAACAGGCAAAAATAGCGGCAAAGACCGGTTCTAATGAAAAGATGAAGGCTGCCCGCTCGGGGGTCGTATATTCCTGGGCCATGGCCTGCACGGTGAAGCCCCAGGCGGTGGAAAAAATGGCAAGGCCCAGGACGCTCACCCATTCATTGATGGTGGAGGGGCATACAGGATTTTCAAGGGACAAACTCACCATCCCCGCAAAGAGGCCTGCGAAGAAGAGCTGCCATAGGCCGAGGAGCAATGAATCGATGCGGCGGGTAAAGGCATTGGTGAAAAGGATGTCCAGGGCATAGAGAAAAGCCGCCCCGAGACAGAGGACGAAGCCCTTGTCTATTTCCATACTTTTGACGCCATTGAAAATGAGAAGTCCTGCCGTCACGATGAGGGTTCCTGCCGAAACGGGAAGGGAGGGCCATTTCCGTGACCCTATGGCATGGAGGACGGGTACCATGATGACGGACGTGGAAATGAGGAATCCTGCCGTACTTGCCGACGTACCGATGACCCCGTAAATGACGCCGATAAAGACGCCGGCAATGAGAAAACCGGTGATGGCGCTGTATTTGAGTATTTCCGGATTTGTATTTCTTAAACGCTTCAGGAAGCATGGCAAGAGGATGAGAAAGGCAAAAAGACAGCGCATGGAAGCGATGGAAACGGGGGTAAGGGTCTCGGCTCCCAGCTTCATGAGGCCATAGGAAGAGCCCCAGAGGAAAGCGGCGCTTAATAGAAGTAAATCAGCCTGTTTCTGAGTCATGAGGGTCTCCAATAAATGAGAAATCAGCCGTCAGCCGTTGGTAGTTAGTCATCAGCCGTTAGCCAGCAGATTCAGGAAATACTAACTGCTAACTGCTAGCGGCTAACTGCTCAGTAATAATCGTCCTTATTTTACCATACCATTCTTAAAAGCAGATGAAATATGGTATAATTTCCTTAGATTAATAAAGAGAGGAGACTTACCATGTCTTTTAAAGAAATTCCGGTTGCCGAATGCGGCATCAATCCGTTTACCGATCTCACGAAGTACTGCCTCGTTACCGCAGGAAATCAGGAAAAGTGCAACCCCATGCTCGTTACCTGGGGCGGTTTCGGCATTATGTGGAGAAAGCCGGTGGCCACGGTCTATATCCGCCAGACCCGCTATACGAAGACCATTCTGGACTCCCAGGATTATTTCACCCTTTCTTTCCTGCCCGAATCCTATAAGAAACAGGAAAGCTACATGGGTTCCCATTCCGGCAGGGACGGGGATAAATTCGAAGGCAGCGGACTTCATCCTGAATTCATCGATGAAACGGCAGCAGGGGTATCCGAAGCAGACCTCATTTTCGTGTGCAGAAAGATTTATACCCATGAAATGAAGGAAGAATTCTATACGAACCATGAAGTCTATGAAACCTGGAATTCCGGCAATCATGCCAATAACAACCACAGCATTTACATGGGCGAAATCGTGAAAGTGCTGAAGAAGGAGTAGTGAGCCATTAGCCGTTAGCCATTAGCTTTTAGTCTTTAGTAGAGAAATAGAAACCGGCAGAAATGAAATTTTCATTTCTACCGGTTTTTATGTGTCCTAAGGAATAGTTCAAATCCACATTTGAAATTCAAATTTGAATTTGTGACAGGACCACCGGCAGGGAAATCTGCAAAATGGCAGGGACGAATCCGGCTGCCGTGAATTACCATTTCGGAAGCCGGGATGGCCTCTATCAGGCCGTGCTGGAAAATGTGTTTACTCATATCCTGCCTTTATCAGAGCTGAAAGAGGTGGCTGATGCTTCCGGTACACCCCGGGAGAAATTGAAAAATCTGCTGAAAATTTATCTGAAAGAGGCGATCCTCTCCGATAGCTGGCAGATCCGCGTGGCCATCCGGGAACTGGTGCAGCCCACGCCTTTCTATATGGAATATACTTCGAAAATCATCGGAACCAGGCTGGGAGCGATTGCGAAAGTCCTGGGGGAGTATCTGCAGCTCCCGCCCGATGATGATCGGGTGGCAAGATGTTTCTTCACCGTCATGGCGCCCTTCTTTCTCCTTCTCCTTTCCGGGCAGCAGCAGACGGGATCCGTCCTGTATCGCCTGTCCGGCAGGGAAGAACAGAATCTGGAGGCCCAGATCAGGGTCAGTGAAAGTTTCATCTTCGGCGGCCTGGACAGGATTAAGGAGGAAATAAAGAAATAAAAAATCGTGGGGCTGTACAATAATTACACCATGTAGAACCGCCGGAAGATAAAGTTATCAGTTATCAGTTCATAGTTATCAGTGATGGAGGCCCGCAATAAATTGAATAGCGGGCCATTTTTATATTATTGTCATTGTATGTATAAATTTTATATAAAAAGGCCGCCTCTTCTGTTTAAAGGCGGCCACCACAACTGAGAACTGATAACTAATAACTGATAACTATATTTCCAAATGTTGTTAAAGACAGTATTTCTATTTTTGTATACCCTCACGATTTTTATTTCTGAAAACGGGACGTCCAACAACTGACGGCTGAAAGCTAACGGCTAACGACTAACGGCTGACAACTCATCACTCCTTCAGCACATACCCGTAAGCATGTTTCTTGCCGTCCGGGCCTTCCTGTACATAGACTCCCTGGATTTCGGGAGCAAAGCCGGGGAGGGCATTGATGCCTTCCACCAGGTCCAGGAAGTAGGCGATGGCTGTTTTCGACCATTTTTCACCGGGATAGACGCAGAGGACTCCGGGCGGATAGGGAAGGGCTCCTTCCAGGGCAATCCTTCCTTCTGCTTTTTCCAGATCCACCAGTTCCCCGTGGCCCCGCATGAATTCATACTGGGCCTCCTGGGGATTCATGGCATATTCGGGGAAATAGTCTTTCAGGAAGAGCTTTTTCTGCAGGGTGGAGACTTCCCGGTCCTTATAGAAATCATGCATTTCCTGACAGAGCTGACGGATGGTGTATCCCCTGTATTTCTCCTCATAGGCTTTATAAATGGAGGGGAGTACGTCCGCCATGGGGGCATTTTCATCGATGAGCTGTTCGAAACGGATGAGTTTTGCCACCAGGTCATTCATTTTCGTGGTGCTTTCGGCGGGGGTCATGAGGAAGAGGATATCGTTCAGGTCGTTTTTCTCCGGAATGATTCCGTTTTCACGAAGGTAATTGGCCAGGATATTTCCCGGAATGCCGAATTCCTCATAGCAGTCTTTTTCCGCATCGATTCCGTCGGTGACGAGGAGCAGTTTCATGGGATCGATAAAGTACTGGCCTTTGCCATAGCCTTTGAAGCCATGCCATTTCGCAGCGGGATCAAAAGCCCAGTAATTCATGTCGGAAGCCATTTTTTCCGTATCCCCTTCTTCCCATTTCTTTCCGTACACTGTGGGAGGAACGAGAGGATAAATGTAATGGCAGTTCCGAAGAATCTGTTTTCTCGTTTCAATGACAAGTTTCACCGCATCCCGCCAGAGCTTTCTTCCCGCTTCCCCTTCCTGCATTCTGGCGTTCACGTCAAGGGCGGCAAAGAGCTGGTAAAGGGGAGAAGTGGAAGCATGCATCATGAAAGCATTATTGAACTGTTTATGGGACACATATCTGGCCTGACCTTTGATATGGGCATCTTTCTTATGAATCTGGGAAGTCTGGGAGAACCCGGCCTGCTGCTTGTGGACGGACTGGGTGACGAAAATTCCCGGATCCTCCGGTCCCAGGTCAAGGAGAAGGGGAGAGCAGTCCTTCATCATGGGAATGAACTGTTCATAACCCACCCAGGCAGAGTCAAAGAAAATGTAATCACAGAGATGGCCGATCCGGTCTACCACCTGACGGGCATTATAGATACAGCCGTCATAGGTGCCCAGCTGGATGACTGCCAGGCGGATGGGACGCTTTGCCTTTGCCTTTTCCGGATCTTTTTCGGCAATCAGTTTTCGGATGTACTCTTCATTAAAGCAGTGATCCAGGATACCGCCGATGGAGCCAAAGGTATTTCTGGCCGTTTCCAGATAGACCGGAGTCGCTCCGGCCATGACAAGGGCGCCATGGGCGATGGATTTATGATTGTTCCTGTCGAAAAGGACGATATCTCCCGGAGTCAGGACCGCATTCAGCACCACTTTGTTGGAAGTGGAAGTGCCGTTTAATACGAAGTAGGTTTTATCGGCATTATAGACCCGGGCCGCATGTTTCTGGGCAAGGAGGGCGGGGCCTTCATGGATGAGGAGATCTCCCATGGACACATCGGCATTGCAGAGATCGGCACGGAAAGTGTTTTCCCCAAAGAAATCATAAAAGGCGCGGCCGGCAGGATGTTTCCGGAAATAGGCGCCTCCCTGATGGCCAGGGCAGTCAAATTGGGCATAGCCGTTTTCCACGTATTTCTTCAAATCCTTGAAGAATGGCGGGAGCAGGGCATCTTCATAACGGGCGGCAGCGCTTTCGGCCTGCCTTTTGTAGAATTCCCGGTCCGTGCCGTTCATGTCAAAGACACGATAGACTTTCTTTATGACTTCATCGGAGACCGGTTCCGGTTTCGTACGGATGAGAAGGACCGGGATTTTGAATGAAGAAATCGCTTCCTTTTCAAGGATTTCCGTATCCGTATCGGTAATGATGATGGCAGCCACGTCGGTGAAGTCCGTATCATTCACCCGGACCGATTCCCGCCCGGGAAGGGCGCCGAAAAGTTCAAAGCCATGATCGGAGTAGGCAATTTTAAGCTGGTTCATAATACCTCCTTTATATGTAAAGAGATACCTCGTCAGGGTTCCATTCCATGCCTATATTTTATAGAAAATGAAGGGAAACGGAAATAGCCAATTTGAAGAATTTACAGAAAATTTTTATTTTTTCCCGGCTCTTCCGATTCCGAAAAAAGAAAAAGGAAGCTGGTCGTGGCAGAATGATTCCGGCGGGCCTTTCGTCCCCAACGGCGCCTCCCGGGAAGGCGTTTTAATTTTTGTATGAAAAGGGAAGAGAATCTCATTTAAAATTATTCTTAATTTGCATAATATACACAAGTAAGAGAGCGGGGCAGAGAAAAAATTTCATACCTGACTGTGGATAACTATGCAGAATTTCCTATTATTTCCTGTAAAATCCACGTCAAATCACCATTCTGATTATTTAGCATCATAAAGAAAGATTTTGAGTTAAAACGAATTGGAATATTTGCCTTTTCTTTTGGCCTGCGGTATACTATATACAGCTATTGAAATTGCTGATAAAAATATGGATAAAATTTTTATAACACCAGGTATGAATACACTGGAAAGGAGGGAGACAAATGGAAATCGAAGAAATCATGGACCTTGAAATGTACGGCAGCATGTACCTGCTCTTTGCCATGGCCTATTTCTATCAGGAAGGAGCGAACCTTCTCGTGCCGGCTAGAGTGAACATGAATTTCAAGCGCGTTCTTTCCGCCTTTGCCTCCTTCTTCAAAGGTTTCATCGGGGCAGGGGGATGGGATCTTTTCGCCCTGAAGCCATTCGGGCGGAAAGTGACCGATGTAAAACTGAACGACGGGGTATCTTTCACGGGATACCAGGTTTTCTCCATGGCCTGAATGCGTGGGGGAAACCCCATGCGGCAATAGAGCCTGATGACAGGGGCACTTTGATTTTGAGTGCGCCCCGGGGACTCTTCACATCTACAGAATCTACTGATGACGCCGCTGGCGTCTTTTTTGATGGAATCCTGGAGATGTATTTCAAATGTTTTTCGTGAAAAAAGATATTCATAAGTTACTTTCTGTGATGATACCGATCCTGATTGCCCAGGTATCGACGGCAGGAGTGACCTTTATCAATACGACCATGGCCGGTCATGCAGGAGCTGATGACCTGGCAGGAGTATCGGTGGGAGCCGGACTTTTCTATCCGCTGCTGGCCTCCTTCATCGGTCTCCTCATGGCAGGGACTCCCCTCATGGCAAACCTTCTGGGGAAGAAAGATAAAAAGTCCCTTCCCTATATCGTAAGGACCGGCATAATCATCGGCCTTGCCGTATGGACTCTCTTTGCTTTCGGCTATGTTCTTGGCATCGATGCCCTCATGAATTCCCTGGCCCTGGAGCCCCAGGTGGAACACATTGCCCGTTACTACCTGATGACCATGGTGGGTGTGGTCCTTTTCGTATCCCTCATCATACCGCTCCGCTGCCTCACCGATACGGCCGGCTCCACTTCTATTTCCATGAAGCTTTTCATGGCAGCCCCTTTCGTAAACGGACTTTTCAACTATATCTTCATTTATGGCCATTTCGGAGTACCGAAACTTGGCGGAATCGGCGCCGGCATTGCCACCATGCTGACTTATGCCGTACTTTTCGGACTTTTCCTTACGGTGGTCCTGAAATCGAAGGACCTTTTGGGAAATCAGATTTTTGCCTCTTCGAAAATCCGTCTCTCCGACGTGAAGGAATACCTGGTGGTCGGCGTTCCGAGCGGTCTTTCCATTTTCATGGAAATGAGCCTTTTCTCCCTCATTATCGTATTCCTGGCCCGCTATGGCACCGATGCCCTGGCGGCTTACCAGATTGCGGATAACTTTGCTTCCCTCGTCTACATGCTTCCTGTTTCCTGCTCCATGGCGCTTACCATCCTGATTGCCACCGAAGTAGGTGCTGGAAATATGGAAATGGCGTACCGCTATAAAAGAGCCGGTTTCATCGTTGCCCTTTCAGGTGCGGCACTCACTGCCTCCTTTACCGTAATTTTCCGGAATCATATCGGTTCCGTTTATACCGATGATGCAGCAGTAGCCCTCATTGCGGGACAATTCCTGATTTACAGTGCGGGCTGGCAGCTCTTCGATGCTGTTTCCACTCCGATCCAGGGGATTCTCCGGGGTCTCAAAGATACCCGGGTATCCTTCGTGCTGATGGTCCTCGCTTACTGGGGCGGATGCTTCCCCATGAGCCTCTTTCTGGATGCTCATACCTCTCTGGGCGCCGATTCATTCTGGCTGGGTCTTGACTTTGGTGTTTTCTGCTCCGCCGCCCTCATGGTGATCCGTCTCCTCTGGGTGGAAAGAGAACTCTCCGGAAAGCCCATCCTCACCTGGAACCGGGTCCTTGCCTTCATCTCCGGCCGGCAGCCCATGCCCGCCGAATCTCCGATCGTTTCCTCTCCTGTGGTCATGCAGCAGAATATCAGGAAAGCAGAAGAACTTGTGGCCCTTCTTACTGAAATGGAAGAAAAGCTTTCTGTCCTTATGCAAACCATGAAAGAAGCGGAAGTGGATATTTTCACCGAAACACGCCGGGTGCTCCCCATCCGTATGGCCCTCCTCACGGATATGCACCTGTCCATCATAGGCCATGCCACCAGGGCCTATGTGCCATAGGGTCCTTGGGAAATAAAAGTGAAACGGGAATTTCCTGTTTCACTTTTTTATTGTATGAAATCAAAATCATACAACTCCTATTTTAATGAACAACTTGTATTGTAATTAAAAAGGGAGTATAATGGTTGAAAATAAAAATCACAAAGGAGGAATGAACTATGAAGAAATGGTTACTGGCAGGCGCGGCGCTTTTGACAGCAGGATGTTTCATGATGGCCGGCTGCGGCCAGAGCGCGCCGGCTTCCTCATCAAAGCAGATTCACGTGGTGACCCATGCGAACTGGAATCCTTTCGAATACCTGAAGGGTGGGAAAATCGTGGGTTTTGATATCGATCTCATCAATGAAGCGGCCAAAAGGGCAGGCCTTTCCACGGAAATCACCGATGCGGGCTGGGAAGCGATTTTCGAGCAGATCCGGAACCACTCCGCCGACGCTGCCATTTCCGGCATTACCATCACCAATGACCGGAAAGAATCCTATCGCTTCTCCAAACCTTACTTCATTTCCCGCCAGGCCATCATCGTTCCGGAAGGAAGCGACGTACAATCGGCAAAAGACCTCATGAACGGGAAGACTGTGGCCGTCCAGAATGGCTCTACCGGTCAGATTGCCCTGGAAAAACTGATGGGAAAGAATAATCCTTCCATCAAGAAGACACCCCTGTCCATCCAGATGATCATCGGCGGCCAGGTGGATGCCCATGTAGGGGATGAAACGTCCCTGAAATCCATCCAGGCCCAGTACCCGGACCAGCATCTGAAAATCATTTATGATGACGAGGCTTTCACGCCGGAATACTTCGGCATCATTTATCCGAAGGACAAAGGCGGAGAACTGCAGGGGAAACTGGACAAAGCTCTTTCAGAAATCGTCAAAGACGGCACCTATGTAAAGCTTTATGAAAAATGGTTCAAGACGAAACCGGCTGACGACATCCTTCAGAAACTGGGAAAGTAGGAAACTTTATGTTTGACCTGAAATTATCCATCCTGGAGGAATATGCGCCATTCTTCGTCTCCGGGACCATTCTCACCATCAAGCTTTCCATCGTGGCCATTGTGATCGGTTTTTTCCTGGGACTCATTCTGGCGCTGGCAAGACTTTCCTCCAGAAGATGGCTTTCCATCCCTGCGGTATGCTTCATCGAAAGCATCCGGGGGACTCCGCTCCTCCTGCAGATTCTGGTGGCCTATTTCGGCATCATTCCTCTCCTCATGAGGAAACCGGATGGTGAAATTGCCTCCATGCTGGCCCTTTCCATCAATGCGGGAGCCTATATCGCGGAAACCATCCGCGGAGGCATCCTTTCCGTGGATGAAGGACAATTGGAAGCGGCCAAAGCGCTGGGACTTTCCCATTTCCAGAGTATGCGCTATGTGGTGCTGCCCCAGGCTTTGAGAGATGTGGTGCCGGCTCTTGGAAATTCCTTCGTGAGCCTCATCAAGGATTCGTCTCTCGCCTCCACTATTGCCACACCGGAGCTCATGTACTGGGCCAATGCGGCCAATGCCCAGTATTACAGGGTCTGGGAAACTTTCATTACCACCGGCATCATTTACCTCATCCTGACCCTCGTCACCAGCCGGCTCCTGGCCAGGCTGGAGAGAAGGTAGCTTTATACGATAAAGACTTATATGTGATTTTACTGTATGGATAAAAGTGATCAGTTATCAGTTCGCAGTAATCAGAATTTCCACAAATCAGGAATAACCTTTCTTCATAAAAAAGAGGAAATACGAAAGGGAGATAATTTCGTATTTCCTTTTTTATTTATAGAAATCATATATGAGGGTGTACAAAAATAGAAATCATTATTTTAAAAACTTTCTGCAAATCCGCAGGAGTCGCAGTGGACGCAAAAAGATAAAACTGACTACCAGTCTTTTTTATAAAAACTTAAACACTTTTTGGGTCATTTCGTGCTATACTTAAAGTGCAAATCTATCGGTTTTATCTATGAAAAAGAGGTATACCATGCATAATGAACAGAAAGTTACCGACCATATTTACTGGATTGGCGGCAATGATTTCATCCTGACCCGGTTTGAGGGACTGATCCATATTTCCCGGGGCGTTTCCTATAACAGTTATTTCATTGATGATGAAAAGACGGCCGTTCTCGATTCCGTGGACAATTCCATCCGAGATATATTCATGGATGACCTGAAATTCCTGCTGAAAGGACGCAAGCTGGATTACATCATCGTGAACCACATGGAACCGGATCATTCCGGATCCCTCCTGGCCCTGGCCGAAGCCTGGCCGGAAGCGAAAATCGTGACTTCTGCCCAGGCGCAGAAGATGGTTTCCAACTATTTCCATGTGGATCTGAAAGACCGCTTCATCACCTCCGATGAAAAGCTGGTCATTGACCTGGGCATGCATAAGCTGCACTTTGTGAAAGCGCCCATGGTGCACTGGCCGGAAGTGACCTTTACGTATGAAGAAACGGAAAAGGTCCTGTTCTCTGCCGATGCTTTCGGTACTTTTGGCGTGCTGAACGGCTCTATCTTTGCGGATGACGTGGACTATAAAGAGGAATATTTCGGAGACCTTCGGAAATATTATGCCAATATCGTGTCCCGCTATGGCGCCCAGGTGCTCATGGCCCTCAAAAAGGCAGCAAAACTTGACATCCGGTATATCTGCTCCCTCCATGGTCCGGTGCACCGTACCGAAGAAGACAGGAACATGATTATTTCCACCTATGCCAAATGGGCTGCCTGGACGCCGGAAGAAAATTCCGTGGCCATTTTCTTTGCTTCCGCTTATGGAAATACGTCCCTTGCCGCCCAGATCCTCGCAGGAAAACTGGCAGCGCGGGGCGTAAAACACCTGAAACTCGTCGATCTCTGCAGTGAATCCATTACCGAAGCCTTCCCGGAAGTCCTCCGGAAGAGCCATATCGTCCTTGCCGGGATTACCATGAATATGACTTTGAATCCCGTGATGAATGCATTCCTTGATCTTTTTGAGGAAATGGGCGTTTCGAACAGAACCATTTCCATCATCGGCAATTCCAGCTGGGCCCCCAACGTGAGCGGGAAAATCATGAAGGAAAAAGTGGAAAAACTGAAGAAATGCAGAATCCTCGGTGAACCGGTCCACATCGTTTCCGCACCTTCCGATGATGGAAAACTGGATGAACTGGCTGACCTTATTTCCTCCGACGTGAAAGCGGGTCAGGCGTAATCATGAACGCGAAAAAATGGCTCGTCCCGGCAGCGGCCTTCTGCCTTTCGGCCCTGCTCTTTGCAGGCTGCGGAAATAAACCCTCCGTCCATGTGATGAAGGCGGAAATCAGCCGGGAACCTTTTACCATTGAAACAAAAGCCATTCCCGAAGCCCTTCATACGGCGCCCGTCATTCCCCAGGTTTCTGGAAATCTTATTTCCAATCCTCCTGATGTGGGAACCATCGTACAGGCAGGAGATGTGCTCTTTCAGATTGATTCCTCCCAGTACGAATCCCAGGCTTCCGGCCTCAGGGCCCAGATTGCGGCCGCTTCCCAATCTTCCGCGGGGACTTATGCATCGCCCGTGGATAACAGCCTTGAAGCATCGCTCCTGAAACAGGGCATCATCACCAGGGCTGAATATGAACGGATCAAGGGAAGAAAAGGGGGCGGCGCTCCGGCTGTTTCCCCATCCAGGCCCCCGGCCCAGCTGGTGGCCTCTCTCCAGACCCTGGAGCGGACCATTGCCAACTGCACCGTCCGTGCACCCATCAGCGGCGTGGTTTCCCAGGTCTATATCGGGGACAGTCATCTCGCTTTGACAGGGAAACCGGCCCTCGTGATCCGGCAGGATTCTCCGGTCACCGCATCCGTGGAAATTCCCGCCAAAATGGATAGGGTCATGGAAAAGGCAAAGGATGAGAAAACCCTGACTGTTTCCATGAGCGATGGCAGCGATATCTGGTACGGGGAACTGAAGAAACAGCCCAACGAAAATGGGGAGAAATATACCACCTACAAAGTGCAGGTGGACAATACGGATGATGAAATCACCATTGGCAATGAATACAGTATCCGCATCGAAAGCGGACAGAATGTGCCCTGCTACATGATTCCCAAATCCGCCCTCTTTGGGGAAGATCAGGTGGCCGTGGTCAATGAAAGCAATCTCATCGATATCCGTCATGTGGCCGTAGCTTCCGATACAGGAGGATTTGCCCTCATCATGGACGGTCTTCAGGAAGGAGACCGGGTGGTCACGGATCCGCCCAAAGGAATCGAGCTGGGTATGCAGGTGGATGTACAATGAAATGGAAACGGGAAGACTACCTCTCTGACGCCGTCACCGTGGCAAAGAGCCTCATCGGAAAAGTCCTTGTGCGAAAATCAGAAGAAGGCATCACAGCCGGCCGGATCGTGGAAGCTGAGGCTTACGGAGAAACTTTCGAAGGCCATCAGGATGACGGAGCTCATGTATTCAGGGGGCTCACGCCCCGGACGAAAGTCATATTCGGAGAAGGGGGTCATGCCTATATTTATCTGATTTATGGTATGTACTGCTGTCTCAATATGGTCTGCGGTCATGAAGGAGAGACGGGCTCCGTCCTCATCCGCGCCCTGGAACCTTTAGAAGGCATAGACCTTATGAAAAAACGGCGACATCAGGAAAAACTGAAACTTCTCACCTCCGGTCCGGGCCGTCTCACCATGGCCATGGGAATCGATAAAAGCTTTTACGGCCATGACCTTACAGGGGATACCCTGTATGTGGAAGACAGGAATGAGGGACCTTTTGAAATCGAAGTGACGAAGCGGATCAACATCGATTATGCCGTTTACGGCAAAGACTTCCCCTGGCGCTTCGCCCTGAAAGGAAGTCCCTTCGTAACAAAAAATCCTTTTCCCCATAAATAAAAAAAGTTCGTGAATCATTTTCACGAACTTTTTTAATGATTGAAATCTCAAGTGAAGCCGGAGTCTCACGGCCCGGGACCACGGATCGAGACTCACCGACCGAGGCTCACGGACCACGAACCACGAACCACGAACCACGAAATAACGAACAACGAAGAACGAACAACGAAGAACGAAGAACGAAGAACGAAGAACGAATATCAGATGAGAGAAAATCCGTCTCCGTCCTATTTCTTCTCCTTCAGCACATACCCATAGGCATGTTTCCTTCCATCGTCGCCATCCTCAATGTATACCCCCTGCAGTTCGGGAGAGAATCCGGGGAAAGCATTGATGGAATCCACGAGATCCATGAAGTAGTCGATGGCCGGCTGGGTCCAGGCCTCTCCGGGATGAATGCAGATGACTCCGGGGGGATAGGGAAGGGCCCCTTCGAGAGCCGTCCGTCCCAGGGCATGGCAGAGTTCGATGAGTTCCCCGTTTCCACGGAGGTATTCGCCTTCTGCATCTCTCGGGCTCATCCGGTAGGGCGGGAGGAATTCATGCTGGAAGAGTTTTTTCTGGAGGGAGGAAACATTTCTTTCTTTATAGAAATTGTGCATTTCCTGGCAGAGCTGCCGGATGGTATATCCCTCATAGTGGGCTTCGTAGGCTTCATAGACCTGGGGCAGTACTTTCTGCATAGGCGCATCTTCATCAATTAATTTTTCAAACTGGACCAGCGCATCCACGAGGCGGTGGAGTTTTTCTCCTGTTTCCGCAGGAGTAATCAGGAAGAGGATATCGTTCAGGTCGTTTTTCTCGGGAATGATATGGATTTCACGGAGGTATTCGGCCACCAGGGCTCCCGGAATGCCAAAGTCTTCATAAATGCCTTTTTCAATGTCGATGCCCGGGGTAATGAGCATCAGTTTCATGGGATCCAGGAAATACTGGTTATCCCGGTATCCTTCATAGCCATGCCACCGCTCGCCGGGCTTGAAAGTCCAGTACCTTCTGTCGGCGGCAATCTGCTTATTGTTCGCATCTTCCCATTTCTTGCCCGCCACTTTATCCGGAATGAAAGGATACAGATGGTGGCAGCGTTTCAGTATTTCCTTTCTCACTTCGATGGCCAGCATGAGGGCATCGCCCCAGAGTTTGATGCCTCCCAGGCCGTCATGAATCCTTGCGTTCATATCCAGCGCCGCAAAAAGCTGGTAGCAGGGGGACGTGGAGGCATGCATCATGTAGGCATTGTTCATGCGCTTATGGGGTACATACCGGTCCTGATCCTTGATATGATTGTCTTTCTTGTGAATCTGGCTGGTCATGGAGAAACCGGCCTGCTGTTTGTGGATGGACTGGGTCACGAAGATACCCGGGTCATCGGGTCCAAGGGAAAGAAGTAATGGGGAAGCATCCTTCATCATGGGAATGAACTGCTCATAGCCCACCCAGGCGGAATCGAAGAAAATATAATCGCAGAGATAGCCGATTTCATCCACAATCTGCCGCGCATTACAGAGACAGCCGTCATAGGTCCCCAGCTCGATCACCGCCATGCGGATGGGCCGTTCCTGCTTTGCTTTTTCCGGATCTTTTTCCGCTACCAGTTTACGGATATAGTCTTCGTCGAGACATCTTGCCGGGATGCTCCCGATGGAGCCGCAGGCATTTCGGACGGTTTCAAGGTATACCGGAACGGCACCGGTGAGGATGAGTCCCAGATCCATGGATTTATGATTATTCCGGTCATACAGGACGATATCTCCCGGAGCCAGGGCGGCATTCAGCACGATTTTATTGGAGGTGGAAGTGCCGTTCAGCACGAAGTAGGTCTTGTCCGCATTATAAACTTTGGCTGCATACTGTTCGGCCTGAAGGGCAGGACCTTCATGAATGAGGAGATCTCCCAAATCCACGTCGGAAGAGGAGAGGTCGCTCCTGAATACGTTGGGTCCGTAGAAATCATAGAAAACTTTTCCTGCCGGATGTTTCCTGAAAAAGGCGCCGGTGTGATGGCCGGGCGAATCATATTCATCATTGTGCCGGGACGCATAGCGCATAAGGACACCAAAAAAGGGCGGGAGCAGTTTCTTTTCGTAATCCGATGCTCCCTTGGCGATTTTCTTTTTCCAGGATCCTTTTTCTTTGATGGGAAGCAGAATGCCGGAAATGGAGGAAATATTTCTGCCTGCTGCCATCCCCGTATCCAGAATGAAGAGGGGAATATCAAAGGAATGAATGGTGTCATATTCTTTGGGGATTTCGTCCCGGTTCGTCATGACTACTGCTGATACTTCGGTGAGATCCGCTCCTTCCAGGGGAACGGTCTTGAAGCCTTCCGGAATCATGGTCTGATCTTTGGCCAGAGGAGCCAGGGCGATTTTTAACTGTTTCATGAAGCACCTCCCGTTTTTAACTGTATTATAAAAACGGAACGCCTTCTATGTCAATGCGGAAAAATGAGGAAATAAAAGGAAAAACGAGAAGTTTGGGGAAATAAAGGAATTGAGAGGGGTTTATTTTGATTTATTTCATAAAATCGTGATAAATCGTATTTAAAACAGTTAAAAATAAACGAAAAATGACTGAAACAGGCTGAGAGCGCCGGAAACAGGGGAAAAAGCAAAATAAAGAAATCATGTTTTAAATTTTTGGAAAGGAATTGAAATTCCTGCAGTCTTTCCCTGTTTCCTGTATAATAATAAAATACGATTGAAAAGGGGAAGGAGACACCATGAAATTACTCCGTCTGGTATTGCAGGGATTCAAATCCTTTGCCGATAAGACAATAGTAGAATTTGCCGAGGGCATGACCGTCATCGTGGGGCCCAATGGCTGCGGGAAAAGCAATATTTCCGATGCGGTCCGCTGGGTGCTGGGAGAACAGAACGTCAGGAATCTTCGCGGTCAGAAGGCAGAAGATATCATTTTCTCCGGCTCCGAGGGAAGGCCTCCCAGAAATGGGGCCGAAGTGACTCTGGTGCTGGACAATTCTTCTCATGAACTTCCCCTGGATACGGCAGAAGTTTCCATTACGCGGCGGCTCCTCCGGAATGGGGACAGTGATTTCCGCATCAATAAAAGGTCCTGCCGCCTGAAAGATATCCAGGAACTCCTGGCGCCCACCGGTCTTGGGAAGGGATCCCTTGCCATTATCGGGCAGAACCGGGTGGACCAGGTCCTGACGAGCCGGCCGGAAGAAAGACGGCTCATCTTTGAAGACGTGGCAGGCATTACCCTGTACCGCATGAGAAAGAATGAGGGCCTCCGGAAACTGGAAAAAACGGCAGAAAACATGGAACGGGTGAAGGATATGATGGCCCTTCTGGATGAACAGCTCATCCCTCTCAAAGAAGGGGCGGAAAAGGCAAGAGTCTACAAGTCCATTATGAAGGAAAAAGAAGCCGTAGCCGCTTCCATGTCCGTATTGAAGCTGACTTCCATCGGCCGCATGCTGTCCCGTTATGAAAATGAATACAGGAACCTGGAAGACCGGGAGGTGGAATGGGAGACAAAGCTTTCAACCCTTACGGCAAAGCGGGAAAAACTGGAAAAACAGGCTCTCGACTATCAGGAAAACTTAAGAAATATGGGCATAGAAACCGCCGATGCCAGGGCGAGGATGGATGAACTGAAGGGGGATTTTCGGGTGAAGCAGGAAGCCCTCCGCCATGAAGAGGAGAAAAAAGGAAGGCTTTTTCAGGACGAAGAAGACCAACGGCAGGCCGAAGGAGAACTGGCAGAAGAAATCAGAGAAGCCGAAAAGGAATTTGCCACAGCAGAAGAAGGTTTCAGGGAATGGCAGGAAAAAAAGGCTCAGGCAGGTCTGGAAAAAGAGAAACTGGAGAAAGCCCTTGCCGCTGCCCAGGCTTCCTATGAAGAAAAGCTGTCCCTGAACCGGCAGAAAATTTCAGATAAACAGAGGCTGGAGCAGGAACTTCTCCATCTGGAAGAAGAGATAAAACGAGAACAAGAAGAAAAAGAGGAACTCCTTTCACGGACAGAGGAAAAGAAAGAGAGCCTTCGGACACTGGAGGAAGAACTTTCCCGCCTTACGGAGGAGGAAAAAGAAAAGCAGCAATCTCTGGGAGAACTGGAAGGGCAGGGGAAGAAAGACAGCCTTGCCCTGAAAGAAGCGCAGAACCGGAGATTTGCCATGAATAATGAACTGGCAGATCAGAAATCGGAAATTGACCGCCTTCATTCACGGAGGGAGTATCTGGAACGGGCGGAGAGGGAATACACGAATTTTTCCTCCACCACGAAGACCATCATGGACAACGCGGACCGTTTCGGCGAATCCATTCATGGCATTCTGGGGGAACTCATCCGGGTCCCGTCAGAATATACGGACGCTGCGGAAGTGGCTCTGGGAAACCGTATTTCCTGTATCGTCACGGATACCACAAAGGCGGCAGGAGAGATTATCCGCTGGCTCAAAGACAGGCATCTGGGAAGGACTACGTTCTTCCCCCTGGAATCCATGCACCCATCCGCCAGGACCGGGACCCTCATACAGGCATCGAAGGAAAAAGGGATCCGCGGCATCGCTTCAGACCTTCTTTCCTGTCCGTCTATGTACAGGGATTTGCTGGAATCGCTCCTGGGGAAGACTCTTTTTGCGGAAAATCTGGAAGCTGCAAGAGCGGTGGCAAAGAAATACAATTACAAAATCCGCATCGTCACCCTGGACGGGCAGGTAGTGAACGCAGGAGGCTCCATGGCAGGGGGCTCCATGCGGAAAAAAGAAAATACCTTCTTCGGCAGGAAGCAGGAAATCAATACCTTATATAAAGAAGAAGAAATAAAGAAACGGGCCCTTGATGCTTTTCGTGAAAAAACGGCAGAGGCCGACCGGATGGCTGATGATCTGGCACAGAAAGTCATGGAAGAAAGGGAAAACTGGCAGAAGGCCAAAGAATCCCTGGTTTCCCTGACCACCAGAAAAGAAGGCCTCCTTTCCAATCTCTCCGACCGCAGGAAAGAAGCGGAAGAAGAGGAAAGAAAGCTGGGGGATAAGGAAAAGGCCCTTCAGGGCACAGAGGAGAAGAAACTTTCTATTTCCAGAGAACTGGAAGGGCTGAAAGATATCCCCGTTCTTTCGGAAGATGAGGAAAGCAGGAAACTGCGCAGGGCGCTGGATGAGAAAAATTCCGAAATCCTTACCATTCATGTATCTTTTACGAAGGCAGAAGAAGCGCTGAACTTCGGAAAACGGCGGATGGCTGACCATGAATCGGCCAGGACCGCCCAGGAAAAAGACCGGAAGGAACTGGAAAAGGCAAAACAGGAGAACGAAGACACCCTGACGGCGTTGAAAGCAGAACTTGCCCGCCTGACTTCGGCCTATGAAGAAGCGGAAAAGTCATGGAAAGCTCATCAGGACAGCCAGTCGAAAATGCAGGATGAGTCCGATGCTTTTGCCGCGGGCAGAAAGCAGCTGGATGAGGAATGGCGCATCGCCCAGGAACAATCGTCAGTCCTGAAGCAGGATATGGCGGAAAAGCAGGGACGGATCGACCATTTCAGGGAGCAGGAAAAAGAAGAATTCCGGGCTCTCGAGGAAAAGCACATGACCCTGGCGGATGCGGAAAAAATCCGCATTCCCGGGTCCATGGCAGATATGAAGGCAAAGGAAGAAGAACTTTCCGAAAGGCTCACGGCCCTGGGTTCCGTCAACCCCAATGGAGAAGAAGATTACAATAAGGAGCTGGAGCGGCGGAAATTCTATGAAGTGCAGATTGAGGATCTGAAGAAGGCAAGGGAAGGTCTGGAAACGGTGATTCAGGATATCGATGAGACCATGACCAGCCAGTTCAAAGAAGCTTTCAAAAAGGTGAATGAAGAATTCGGCCGCATCATGCAGCTCATGTTCCAGGGAGGAAAAGCAAGGCTGGAACTGACGGATGAAACTCATCCGCTGGAGGGGGGCGTAGAGATGTACCTCCAGCTCCCGGGCAAGAAACGGCAGCCATTGACTCTCATGTCCGGCGGCGAAAGGGCCCTGACCGTCATTGCCCTTCTTATTTCCTTCATGGCCTACCGGCCGGCGCCTTTCTGCTTCGTGGATGAAATCGATGCAGCTTTGGATGATGCCAATGTGGAACGGTACAGCCGCATGATTGCGGACTATAAGAAAAAGACACAGTTCATCGTGATTTCCCACAGGAAAAAGACCATGGAATTTGCCGATACCCTTCAGGGCGTCACCATGGCAGAAAAAGGGGTATCTTCCCTCATCACCGTGAAAATGGCGGAAGCAGGGGTGTGAGGCGTTAGCATTTAGCCGTTATCATTTAGCCGTTAGCCGTTAGCTATTAGCTATTGCCTGATAGTCTTTGGCACTGATCTGTGACGGGAGGACTCGGGATTTTCCGAAAAGTCCCGGTCAGGTATGAAATATGTCTGCTTCATGATACAATATAAAGGATAAAAGTTTCATACCGGATGAAGAAATTACAGGAATTCACAAACGGAGGATTTTATGGGATTTTTTGACAAACTGAAAAAAGGGCTCACCCGCACGAAGGCAAGCCTCATCAAGAATATTGAAAGCGTAGTCATCGGCTATGCCCAGATTGATGAAGATTTTCTGGAAGACCTGGAAATGGTCCTCCTCTCCGGAGACCTGGGGGTACGGACCACGGATTACCTCATGCGCCAGATTCGCCGGGGCGTCACGGAAGGCTCCATTCACAATACGAATGAAGTCATGCCGTTCCTTGAGAAAACGGTGCAGGACCTGCTGAAGGATGATACCATCGATCAGGAAAATACCCATCATCCTGAAGTCATCCTTGTAGTAGGGGTCAATGGAGTAGGCAAAACCACTACAATCGGAAAACTTTCCGGCCGTCTTCACAAAGAAGGGAAAAAAGTCCTTCTGGCAGCAGCTGATACTTTCCGCGCGGCTGCTTCCGAACAGCTTACGATCTGGGCTGAAAGGACAGGAGCAGATATTGTCAAACATTCAGAAGGAGCCGATCCTGCAGCTGTAGCTTTTGATGCTGTTTCTGCAGCAAAATCCCGTGGAGCCGATGTAGTTTTAATCGATACCGCAGGAAGACTGCAGACAAAGATCAACCTCATGGAAGAGCTGGCCAAAATCAGCCGTGTCGTAAAGAAAGTCATTCCTGATGCGCCCCACCAGACGCTTCTTGTTTTAGACGCAACGACTGGACAGAATGCCATCAGTCAGGCAAAGAATTTTGGTGAAATCGTTCCTTTGACCGGCGTGGTTTTGACAAAGCTCGACGGGACTGCCAAGGGCGGCGTAGTCCTTTCGGTTCATGAAGAATTGAATGTGCCGGTGAAATGGATTGGCCTCGGCGAAAGGGAAGACGACCTGGAACGGTTCAATCCGGAGGCCTTTGCGAAAGCCCTTTTCGAGACGGAAGACCATATTCTCGATGAAAGCACGAAAGTCTGACAATTTCATGATTTGAGATTAAAATGCGGCAGCGCCCTTTTTATCCCGGGCCTGCCGCCTTTTTATGGAGGAAATATTGGAAGTCATCGTCATCCGCAAACGAATCAAAAACATGTATCTCCGCATCACCAGGGAGGGTAAGGTGCAGGTGACGGCCCCTCTCCGGATGCCGGACAAAACAATCCGGGAATTCCTGGAGAAGAAAAGGGACTGGATTGAGAAATCCCTGAAAAAAGTGCCGGAAACCGTCCATTATGACTATGTTCCCGGAGAAATTCACTACGTCTACGGTTATCCGACACCCCTCAAGCTGTATAAGTCCCAAAGGAACTGGGGGACTCTGGAGGCCGATTCCATCTCTCTTTTCATTCATTCAGAAAAAACGGACCGGAAGAAACTGTATGAACAGGTGGCAGGGGAATTTCTTTATGCCACGGCCTCAGTCCTGGTGAAAAAGTGGGCACCCGTGATGGGGGTTGTTCCCGGAAATATAAAAATCAGGAAAGTGAAAAGCCGCTGGGGGAGCTGCAATGTGAAAACCCATGATCTCACCTTTTCCCTGGATCTTTTCACGAAACCCAGGGACCTCATCGAATCCGTGGTGGTCCACGAACTGAACCATCTGCTGGAGCCGGGCCATGGGCCCCGTTTCCATACGCTCATGGCCCACTGGCTTCCGGACTATAAGGAAAGGTCGAAACGGCTGAACAGCTTTCCACGGGAATTCGTGTAATCCTGCTTTTGATTTCATCCTTTCATGATTCTTAATTTTTTACTCCAATTGAAAAGAAATTAGCGGAAAAAGTAAAAGTATTTTCATGGAATATAACATAATTTTTAAAATCCTCTACAGATAACTTGCCAAATATGGTATAATCTAATAAAATAATTTTATATCAGATTGCGGGATAGATTTTTTATGTTTAAGGGGTCATTTCAATGAATAATACTGATTGGAAAATCCTCATTTATCTTCGTGAAGAACGAAGCATCAACAAAGTGGCCAAGCGTCTTTTCATGACCCAGCCTTCCCTGACCTACCGTCTGAGCCAGATGGAAAAGGAAATCGGCTGCCCTCTTTTCATCCGTACCAATAAGGGGGTCCACTTTACCGATGCCGGAAACCGCCTCTTTTCCTTTGCGGAAAAGGAACTGCAGCAGTACCAGGATATGAAGAATTACGTCACCCATGAGCCGAATTCCATTTCCGGAGTCCTTCGCATCGGCGCCAGCCAGTCCTTTGCCCAGTCCCATATGCCGGCCATCCTGAAAGGATTTGTGGATAAGTACAGCGATATTGAAATTTCCCTTACCACCGATACCAGCGACCGCCTGGTGAAACTGGTCAAAAAAGAAGACATCCACCTGGCCATCGTCCGGGGAAACCAGGAATGGCCGGATTCGGATATCCTTCTTGAAGACGCGCCGCTCTACCTGATTTCCGCAAAGAAAATCGATTATGATACGCTGCCTGACCAGCCATCCATCCGTTATCGCAGCGACCCGTCCCTCGACGAACTCCGTACCCGCTGGTGGCGGCAGAATTTCACCGATTCTCCCCACTTCATGCTCACCGTTTCCGACTGCCTGACCTGTGTGGAAATCGTGAACAAAGGCCTGGGTCATTCCCTCATTCCCGCAGACCTTCTGCCGAAATGCTCCCCCCAGGTCAATCGCGAAATGATTTATGACAAACAGCGCCATCCTCTCCTCCGTCCGAGCCACCTCATTTACAAGCAGGCCATGCTCCAGTCCACGCCGGTGAAGATGTTCGTGGATTATGTACGGGACTATTTCAACGTGTGATTTATATAAAGCAAAAGGGGCTGTACAATAATTACACAAACTTGAATTGCCGAAATATATAAAGTGATCAGTTCTCAGTTCATAGTGATCAGTGAAGGGGGCCCGCATCTTTTGATGGCGGGCCATTTTTATGCACGGTTTTCATTGAAAATATTTAAATATTTATATAAAAAGGCCCACCACAACTGCGAACTGATAACNNAGTTTTTAAATAATGATTTTTATTTTTGTACACCCCATTTTTATTCCCCAAAGCGGAACTTTCATGGCTTTGATTACGAAATCTTGAAATCGTGGTAAAATGAAGAAAATAAATGGTATGTAGAGGAGGTTTCTATGAAAAAAATCATCACTTTCTTACTGGCCCTTCTCATGGTCCTTTCCCTTGGAACCATGGCTGAAGCGGCGGATTCGTCCATGAATCGCAAACTGGGCTATTTCGACAATACCCGCACCGTTCTTCTGCTTCCCGCCCGGTACACGGGGAGCGAGTATGCCGCCTCCATCCTGAATAAGGAAATGAAGAATATTTTCAAATATCCTTATTATCGTACCCTTGATACGTCCGATTATGCCGGCATGGCTGTCTCACCGGCTTCTCTCCCGGATATAGCTGAAAAAACGGGAGCCGATATCGTTGTCCTTCCGACCCTTCAGTGGCAGCAGTGGGTTTTCCACCGTTACCTTTTTGACGATGGAGATGCCATCGTGGAAACGAGGGCCATTGTAGACATTTATTCCTATAAAAAAACCGATGGCACCGTCCGTCAGGATCGGGGAACCTATTTCGATACGGAAGACGAAGGCTTTGTCAGGACCGTTTACATCATGGATGACCTGATGAAGAAAGTTTATAAAACCTTCCCGTACCGCCGGGTGCCGACGGACGTGTCCAGATCCCTTACGGGTGAAACTGCTGACAATACGCCCAAAGCAGTCATGAAGAATTGAGGAACTTATGAACAGGATAAAAGAAGCGGCAGCTCTTTTGTGCATGACCCTGGCTTTCTCCCTGCCTTTCGGGGCAGATGGGGCAGAAGGACCTGCACCGGCAGGCTCTCATGAGTCCTCTCAGGGAGAAAACTGGGTGACCACACTGGAAGGGGCTGTGGCATCAGGCCGTTATAAAAAAGCCCTTCAGATTGCCACGGACCTGGTGGAACTCTATCCGGAGAAACCTTCCATCTACATGGACCGGAGCAATATATACGGTCTTTTGAAGAAATATGACTTGTCCCTCGCCGATGCCACGCGGGCCATCGAGCTCGCTCCGGCAGATCCGTCCCTCTATGTGAACCGGGCCCTGATTTATTTCCATATCGGGAAATATGATTTGTCCGATGCCGATTTCAATCAGGCTCTCTCCATGAATCCCCGTTTTGCCGGCGAGCGTGCCGTCATTTATACAGGACTTTCCTACAACGCTTCCAATCGGGGAAACTATGATGAGGCCATCGGTTATGCCCGCCTGGCCCGGGGCCAGAATCCCTTTGATCTGGAGACCTGCAAGGCAGAAGCCCATGTCTATGAACGGCAGGGGAAAAAAGCGGAAGCGCAAAAAGTGGTTTCCAAAGGCATGGCCTATATCGCAGCCCGGCAGGGGAATTTCCTCACCGCCGGCATCTGCGCCCAGCAGGCAGGGGAAATGGAAGAAGCCCTGGATTTCCTGAACCGCGCGGAAAAGCAGGACAAAGAGAATCCGGAAATTTACTCGGCCCGGGGTCTCGTCTATGCTGTTACAGGAGAACCGGAAAAAGGCATAGAAGACCTCACAAAGGCTCTTAAGAAACGGGAACAGAGCATGGACTATAACAACCGGGGTGAATGCTTCCGGGATCTGAAACAGTATGACAAGGCAAAAGCGGACTATGACAAGTCTGTCGCCCTGGCAAAGACAAAGGCCGATTTCCACGCCGTTTATGACAGTATCGGCCAGATGTATATGAATATGGGAAATTATAAAGAGGCAGAAAAATATTTCACAAAATCCCTGGAACAGGAAGAATATAAGGAAGGTTACGAATTCCGGGCCCGGGTGAGAAGGGTCATGGGAAAAGAAGCGGCGGCAAAGAGAGACGAAGAAAAGGCGGAGAAATTTAAAGAATGAGCCGTCAGCTTTTGACCGTTAGCAGATACGCACGAAGCTTCCGGGGCAAATGATTTTTCCAGAATAAAAGAGTCGCAAATCAGGAAACTGATTTACGACTCTTTTTGATTTAAGGAAAATATGGAATTGCCATCCTGCCGTCGCTCAATGACGATTTATGGCTGATGGCTAACGGCTAGCGGCTAGCGGCTAGCGGCTAACTGCCCTCACAGCCCCTTCTGTTCAATCCCGCTGACGAGATAGCCCAGGTGGGCCGTATTGTTGAGGCTTACGATACGCCAGATGCCTTTATCGCATTCCAGCACATTGATACAGCAGTTATCCTGCTTGATCTGCCAGAAATGACTCATATCGAGACCCAGAAGGTCACAGATAATGGCTTTGTTCACGGCATCATGGGCTGCTATAAGGACTGTTTCTCCGTCATATTTTTCCGTATATTCATCAAAAGCCTGGCGGCACCGTTTCCGCACGTCCTCCAGATTTTCCCCCTCCGGCATCTGGACCTGTTCGGGATGGGTATGCCAGAGATGGAATTCCGTGGGGTAGAGCGCTTCGATTTCATCGGCATGGATGCCTTCCCATTTCCCATGGGAAATTTCCGTGATTCTCGGGTCTTTCTGCACGGTAAGTCCATGATAATCGGCTGCCATGCGGCAGGTTTCATAGGAACGGGAGAGAGGGGAGGAAATGGCCCGGTCGATGGGCACGTCCTTCAGCGCCAGGGCTGCCTTTTTTCCCTGTTCCAGGCCCCGGGGAGAAAGAGGGGTGTCTTCCTGGCCCTGATAGCGGCCTTCAATATTCCAGGTGGTTTCTCCGTGACGGAGAAGGATAATGCGTATCATAGGGACTCCTTAATGTTCGCAGTGAATAATCTTCACATCATGGATGCCTTCGATATTCATGAGGGCAGGAATGATAGCGGAAGGAATATCTTTATCTACGGCTACGACCATGACGTTGGTACCTTCTTCAGGAGATGCGCCGACCTGCATGCCGTTGATATTGATCTGTGCTTTGCCCAGAACGGATGCGACCTGGCCGATCATGCCCGGTTTATCTTCATGGGGAGCAATGATGATGCAGCCTTTCGGTTCGATATCCACGCGGAAATGGTCGATGGAAACGATCTTTGGTTCCTTGCGGTCAAAGAGGGTTCCTGTAATGCGGTGGGTTCCTTTGTCCGTGTCGATGGTAAGGGAAATGGTATTGGTGAAATAATGGCCTTTCTTGGCCTTCACTTCACGGACGTCCATATGGCGTTCTTCCGCAATGCCCCGGGCATTGACGAAGTTGACCGTCTGCTGGAGAATCGGGGTGAGGAGGCCTTTCAGGACTGCCGTAGTCAAAGGAGCCGTTTCCGTTTCGGCCAGTTCTCCCGTGTACTCTACATTGACTGTGGAAATACGGCCGCCGGCCAGATCGATGCCGATATTGCCCATCCTTTCACAGAGGTCAAAGTAAGGAGCAATGACATGAAGGGTGGCTTTCGTGATCGGGGAAGCGTTGACTGCAGTAGCAACAGGTTCTCCATGGAGAGCCTGGGCCACTCCGATAGCTACATCCGTAGCTACACCGGCCTGGGCTTCTTTTGTGGATGCGCCAAGATGAGGAGTGAGGGCTACATTGGTCATGCCGAGGAAGGGGTTGTCTTCCGGCTTCAGTGGTTCATTGGCCCATACGTCGATGCCGGCTCCGGCTACTTTTCCGCTCTTCAGGGCATCGGCCAGGGCATAAATATCCATGACGGCTCCGCGGGATGCATTGACAATCCGTACGCCGTCTTTCATCTTTGCGATTTCTTTGGCACCGATCATGCCGCGGGTTTCATCGGTGAGAGGGGTATGAAGGGTGATGTAATCGGATTCTTTAAGGAGCGTATCCAGGTCTACCAGTTCGACACCCAGCTGTTTGCCTCTTTCCAGGGAAATATAGGGGTCGTAGCCGATGGTTTTCATATTGAATGCCTGGAGGCGTTTGGCCACATTGGAACCTACACGGCCTACGCCGATGATGCCTACGGTCTTGTTCAGAAGCTGGATTCCGGTGAAGGACTTTCTGTCCCAGCGGCCTTCCATGATGGACTGATGGGCCTGGGGAATATGTCGGGTCATGGAAAGCATGAGGGCAATGGTGTGTTCGCAGGCGGCAATGGTATTGGATTCCGGCGTATTGACTACGGTGATCCCTTTCTTGGTGGCTTCCGGAATATCGATTCCATCGATACCTACACCGGCACGGCCGATGACTTTCAGGTTACGAGCGGCATCGATGACTTTTTTAGTGATTTTCGTCTGGCTTCTGGTGATGATGGCATCATAGTCCGTAATGGCTTCGCACAGTTCATCTTCCTTCATGTTCGGACGGACATCGACGATAAATTCCTTTTCCAGGATTTCTTTTGCTTCTTTGGCTACGTCGGCAGTAATGAAAATTCTAAACATATTTTCCTCCTACTATATAATATAGAAATATATTAACCGTTGACTCTTTCGTATTCTTTCATGAACTCAGCCAGCGCTTCGGCTGCTTCCGGGGTGACCGCATTGTACAGGGATACCCGGAGACCGCCTACCAGGCGGTGACCCTTGACTCCGATGAAATCATTTTCCTTTGCCTTTGCCACGAAATCTTTTTCCATATCAGCACTCTCCAGGTTGAAAGTGACATTCATGCGGCTCCGGGATTCTTTCTCCGCATGGCCCCTGTAGAATCCGTCGCTTCCATCGATCACGTCATAAATGAGCTTTGCTTTCACTTTATTTCTTTCTTCAATGGCTGTAAGGCCGCCCATGTTCTTGATCCAGTGAAGCATGCGGTTCAGGGAATAGATGCAGAATACCGGCGGCGTGTTGTAGGTGGAATCCTTTTTCACGAAGGTATTGTACTGCAGGAATTCCGGGATGTCCGTGCGCGCTTTGGCAAGGAGATCTTTCTTGATGATGGCCAAAGCCACACCGGCAGCGCCAAGGTTCTTCTGGATACCTGCCCAGATCATATCGAATTTGTTGAAGTCGATTTTCCGGGAAAGGATATCGGAAGACATATCCGCAATGAGAGGAACCTTCACGTCCGGGAATTTCCAGTATTCCGTGCCGTAAATGGTATTGTTGGCGCAGATGTAAAGATAGTCCGTATCCGGTTTGATTTCATAGGTATCGGGGATGTAGGAATAGTTTTTATCTTCCGCGGAGTTTGCATTATAGACTTCACCGAAGAAAGCGGCGGAATTTCTTGCCTTGTGGGCCCATACGCCGGTATCTGCATAAGCGGCCCGGGTATGAAGAAAATTGTAGCCCGTCATGAGGAACTGCATGGTGCCGCCGCCCTGTATGAATACGATTTCATAATCATCGGAAAGATTCATCAGCTGGCGAAGCAGCCCTTTTGTTTCATCCAGCATATCCTGGAATTCTTTGGAACGATGGGAAATTTCCGTAATGCCCATGCCCGTATTTTTAAAATTGGTGAGATCTTCTTTCATTCCCTCCAGGACTTCCAGCGGCATTGGCGAAGGTCCTGCATTAAAATTGAATACCCGTTTCATTTTTCCCTCCTGAAACAACAAAAAGAGAAGCGTCCCATGGGACGAGCTTCTCTTTCTCGTGGTGCCACCCAATTTAGCCGGGGGAGTATCTATAAAAAAAGCCCTTCATCCTGTAAGGGACGAGAGCACCCGCGATACCACCCAAATTGCCTTCCGGCCGTCTTTGATCTGCTGTATCGGGCTTACCCGGAAGACTCATCGTCTTCAGCTCCGAAGTGGAAAGATAATCATGCTCCGGCAGCTCACACCGGCCGCTGCCTCTCTGGACGAGAATCATTATCCCTTCTTCATCATCGTTCTTCATATGACTGGATTATAGACCTTGAAGCGTTTACTGTCAAGCCCTCAGGGAATACAAAAAGAAGGGGCTGCCCTCCGGTACTGTACACTCCATGGGTAAAGGTGTATAATATTTTTACCGTTACCAGAAGAAACGGCATCACTTACGCATGCATCCGAATTGCAGGATAGAAGAATAGAAGCTGCGTAAAATGGGAAATTAAGGAGAGTAGTAACATGGCAATCAAGACAAGGAAAATCGGTATCATCGGGGCCGGCAACGTAGGCTCCCATCTGGCACTTCAGTTTGCAGTCCAGGGACTGGCAGATGAAGTGGTTTTTTATGATACGAACAATGACAAGGCAGTGGGCGAATCTCTGGACCTCATGGATGCCAACAGCTATCAGCCCCATCATTTTGAAGCCTATGCAGGCACCGTGGATGATATGAAGGATGCGGACATCCTCATCAACGCGTCCGGTAAACCGAGACTTCCGGGACAGACCCGCCTGGACATGATGGAAGGCGGCATCAAAACCAGTAAGGAATTCATTCCGCTGATTGCAAAATCCGGCTTCGACGGCATTATCATTTCCATTTCCAACCCCTGCGATATCGTCGCTGAATACCTGCAGTATAAACTGG
Organism: Dialister sp. UBA7295; assembly: GCA_002471975.1. GTDB lineage: Bacteria > Bacillota > Negativicutes > Veillonellales > Dialisteraceae > Dialister. Next base: position 43,180 of record DKQZ01000073.1, read on the forward strand.
ACTGGCCGAAAGAGAAAATCATCGGCTCCGGTACGGCTCTCGATTCCGCACGCCTCCAGTATCAGCTGGCCGATCAGCTTAAAGTTAACCGTCGCAGCCTGACCGCTTACCTTATGGGCGAACATGGTGATTCTTCCATGATCCCCTGGAGCCACGTAAAAGTAGCAGGCAAGCCGGTGGATGAACTGCTGGCTGAAAAACCGCAGCTTTACCATATGGATCCGAAAGATGTGATCCTGAAAAAAGTTCATGAAGAAGGCTACATCGAAAATACAACCAAAGGCTGCACCGAATTCGGCGTATCCTCTGCCACTGCAGAACTGGTCCGCGCCATTTATCACAATGAACACAAGATTCTGCCCTGCTCCGTATACCTCAATGGACCCTACGGCATCGAAGACTCCTTCGCCTCCGTTCCGGTCAAAGTCGGCAAAGACGGCGTAGAAGACATCATCGAACTTCACCTCACCGATGAAGAAAATGCAGAGCTGCAGCACTCCATCAAGGTCCTGAAAGAACACTTCGCAAAGGCCCTGACCATTTAATGATTTGAAATAAAAGCTGTCCCGTCACGGGACAGCTTTTTGCGTGCCATGATGCCTCTCCGGAAATCATATTTTCGAATAACGAAGAACAAATCAGTATTATGAGTCACAACCCACGAATCACGACCACCCCAAAGTGTCTCTACCCATAATTCCCTGTATGTTGTATAATATAAAGGCTTATTATGTTTACATGAGGTGAATCATGACTGATCAGGAAGAAATCAAGAGACGCCGTACCTTTGCCATCATTTCCCACCCGGATGCCGGCAAGACGACACTTACAGAAAAACTCCTTCTTTACGGAGGCGCCATTCATCTGGCCGGTTCCGTAAAAGCCAGAAAGACGGCCCGTTATGCGGTTTCCGACTGGATGGAAATTGAAAAACAGCGTGGTATTTCCGTTACCAGCTCCGTGCTGCAGTTCGACTATCAGGGCTGCCGTATCAATATTCTCGACACCCCGGGGCATGCGGACTTCTCGGAAGATACCTATCGTACCCTCATGGCTGTGGACTCGGCAGTCATGGTCATCGACGTAGCCAAAGGCGTAGAAGCGCAGACGAAAAAACTTTTCAAAGTCTGCTCCGACCGGGGTATCCCGATTTTTACCTTTGTCAATAAAATCGACCATTTTGGCAAGAATCCCTTCGACCTCATGGCGGATATTGAAGACGTGCTGGGCATCCGTTCCTGCCCCATGAACTGGCCCATCGGGGTGAATGGGGATTACACGGGCATTTATGACCGGGAAACGGAAATGTGCCACCTTTTCATCAAGGATAATGCCCATGGCGTGAAGAAACTGGAAACCATTTCCGGCAAAATGGACGATGAAGCCATTATATCCCATGTGGAACCTGAAGTGTTGGAAGCCCTTCAGGAGGACCTGGAGCTCCTCGATGAAGCAGGAGATCCTTTTGATGCGGAAAAAGTGGCCAGAGGGGAACTGACGCCCATGTTCTTTGGCTCCGCCATGACCAACTTCGGCGTGCAGCCATTCCTGGAAAAATACCTGGAGCTCGCTCCGCCGCCGGAGGCGAGAAAAACTCTGGAAGGGACCATCGATCCCGAAGATCCCTCTTTCTCTGCCTTTGTTTTCAAGATTCAGGCCAATATGGACCCGAAGCATCATGACCGGGTGGCATTCATGCGCATCTGCTCCGGTCTCTTTGAAAAGGGAGTCAGTGTCCTTCACCGTCAGAGCGGGAAGATGATTCGTCTCTCCCAGCCCCAGCAGTTCCTGGCAACGGAACGGCAGGTGGTGGAAAAAGCCTATCCCGGTGACATCATCGGCGTTTTCGATACCGGTGAGCTGGGTGTAGGAGATACGGTGTGCGAAAAGAAACATCCGGTTACTTTCATTGATTTCCCCGTATTCCCGCCGGAACTTTTTGCCCGGCTTTCCCCGGTGAGCTCCATGAAGAGAAAACAGTTCCTGAACGGCGTTACCCAGCTGGCCCAGGAAGGGGCCATCCAGGTATACAAGCAGCCTTACGTCATGGAATCCTTCATCATTGGCGCCGTAGGCCAGCTGCAGTTTGAAGTCATGAAATACCGCCTTGAGAACGAATACAATGTCCAGGTCAATCTGGAACCTCTGGGCTACACCGCTGCCCGCTGGACCGAAGGGGATGTCCCGCCGGAAGAACTGGTAGGCATCGACAATGCCATGGTGGTTTATGACCGCCGTGAACGGCCGGTATACCTGCTCCCCAATGCATGGCAGGCAGGCTGGCTGGCACAGCGCAACCCGAAAGTCAAATTCCTCGAAAGCCCACCCCTTGGCGTAGCTGAACTGGAAGGAAACTGAGACAGCTCCGGAATCTGTATTTCGAAATAATCCTGATACGGGACAGATATTTCCATATTTCATTCATAAAGACCGCAAAGGTTTCCCTCTGCGGCCTTTTCTATTGCTTTGAGAAATGAAAAAATCCGGATGCCTGACTGCCCCTTCTAATGGCTAACGGCTAACAGCTAACGGCTAACGGCTAACGGCTAACACCTCATCCCCTTATTCATAAATAGTACGAATCAAGGGAGGAATAAAATATTTCTCCCATTCCTATCTAAAAATGTTATAATAACCATAATAGTATTTTGTTTAATTTCTGAAAGGCGGTGAAGGGATGGCCAGAAGAAAAGGCCTGAAACGGTGGGATGTGATTACCACGGATGGATGGCTGAAACTCATGGGGGATACTTCCGTCATGAGCCATCTGATGATGGAAATTTTTGAACGTCTCTATGATTCCGCCGATCACATGGATAATGGCAAAAATATCGCCTCCGCCCTTCACATGGAATATCGTGCCCTCAATGCGGGTGTAGGCTGGGCAGGGGGAAAAATCAAGGACCTCATGGAAAAAGGCCTGCTGCCCCTGCAGGATAGCCAATCATCAGTAAAGAAGAAAAAAGAAGTACACTCTCTTCTGACACTGAAAGAGGATGGTATTGCCGATACGGAAGCCATTCCGGAGGAAAAAGAGGAAAAAAGGCCGCCCTGGGAATACGTCTTTGACGGGGCCGAAGGGGAGGACGGCACCTATTTCTGGATCCTGAAACCGGAAGCGGTGGAGGCATTCCGGGAAATACGGGAAGCCCGAGGTCCGGACAACCGGAAGCTGCGGAAAATTCTGGAAGAGGATGAATCCGCTTCCGGCGAAGAAGGAAACCTTTTCTCCCGTGCGCCGCAGAACACGGTATCCCGGATCCGCAAGGTGCTGGATGAGGCTGACTATTTCCAGAGAAAATCCATTGGTGAAGATCCCTGCTGCTTCCTCTGCGGGGCAAAACGGATTTCTCTCTTAAAGGCCTATCCCTATGGTGATGGAGAACGGGAGACGAAGGGGCTTCTCTTCTGTCCCACCCATGGCACTCTTTTTTCAGCCCATCTGATTTCATTCAATGAGCGGGGGGAACTTCTTGTTTCCACAAAGCTCAGTGAAGAAGAGCGAAAACTTTTCCATCTGAACGAAGGAGAAAAGGCCAAAGGACCCTTCATCCGCCGCCGTATGGCAGCACATCGCAAAATTTTCAACCAGGAAGCGAGGAAATCCAAATGATCTTATCCGGCAGAGAAATCGTCCGTCACATGGGAGAAGAAATCATTATTGATCCCTTTGATCCGAAAAAAGTCAATCCCAACAGTTACAATCTCACCCTGGCTGATGAGCTCATGGTCTATGACAATCATGAACTGGATATGAAGAAGCCGAATCTGGGCCACATGCTCCATATTCCCGAGGAGGGAATCGTGCTCCAGCCGAACAGGCTCTATCTGGGACGAACTCATGAATATACGAAGACGAAATGCTTTGTTCCCATGCTGGAAGGACGCTCTTCCATCGGCCGCCTGGGCCTATTCATTCATGTCACCGCAGGATTTGGCGATGTGGGTTTTGCGGGATACTGGACACTGGAAATGTTCTGTGTCCAGCCGATCCGTATTTATGCGGGAGTGGAAATCTGCCAAATCTATTTCCATACGGTTCTTGGGGAAGCAGACAGTTATAACGGTGGAAAGTATCAGAATAATAAAGGAATTCAGCCGAGCCTTCTTTACAAAGATTTTGAAAAGTAGTATTATAATAATAACTTTATAACATGGAGCGAAGCAGCTTGCAGTTTGCATGGATTTTTTCTGTGCGGCAGGCTGTTTTTTTGTTTCATGACTTTTGAAAGCCACTGGAATTCAAAAGGATGGAAGCAGGCTTTCATTTCCAAGAGGGTATTCAAGGAGGACAGTATTATGAAAAAGGCATTGAAAAAACTGATGGTAGCTGGCGCTCTCTGCCTGGCTGGTACAGCTCTGATTGCAGGCTGCGGCGGTGGAGCATCCAGTGGTTCTGCAGGCGGCGGAAAACAGTTCCTGAACATCGCAACCGGCGGTACGGCAGGCACCTATTATCCACTGGGCGGCGCTCTGGCAGAACTTCTGAACCAGAATATTAAAGGCATGAATGCATCTGCCCAGTCCACCGGTGCATCCGTTGCAAACGTCAATATGCTGAAAGACGGCTCCGTAGACCTGGCATTCATCCAGAATGATATTTCCTACTATGCGGCAAATGGCAAGGAAATGTTCAAAGATAATAAAGTAGACAGCCTCCGCGGCATCGCTGCCCTCTATCCGGAAACCATTCAGTTCGTAACCACCCAGGATAAAGGAATCAAGACTATTGCTGACCTGAAGGGCAAGAAGGTCGCAGTTGGCGCATCCGGTTCCGGTGCAGAAGCAAACTGCCGTCAGATTCTTGAAGCTAACGGCATCACTTATAATGATATCGACGTACAGTACCTCTCCTTCGGCGAAGCTGCTGATGCTCTGAAGGATGGCAACGTAGATGTAGGCGTAGTTGTAGCCGGCTATCCGACCGCAGCTATTCAGGACCTGGCTGCCAACAGATCCGCAGCTATCGTAAACCTGGATGAAAAGACCATCGATACCCTGATGAAGAAATATCCGTACTATACCAAGATGACCATTCCAAAGGGAACCTACCCCGGACAGGATGCGGACGTTCAGACCGTAGCCGTAAAGTGCATCATCGTTGGTACCGATAAAATCAATGATGACCTGGGCGGCCAGATCGCAAAAGCCATCTATGAACACCTGGATCGTATGAAAGCTGCTCATGCCGTAGGCAAGTACATCACGAAGGATACCGCCCTCGAAGGCATGTCCATCAAGATGAACGCAGGCGCAGAAAAGTACCTGAAGGCAAAATAAGGAAGAATCCTGACAGGATCCAACCTTGCATAGAAAGGAGGGAGAACGGACCTGTTGGTCCGTTCTCGCTTTCATGAGAAAACAAAAAAACGGGAAACTTGAAACAGTGATGATTGTTTTCGGAATCATCATATGCCTTATCGTGGCGGTGGGCGGATACTGGATCCGCATGCCCTACGTATTCGGGCAGACGGCAGATGGCTTCGTGCTGAGGCAGAGGGTGGACTCGGGAACCCCGGTTACCCTCACTTATCACCATTCCGTCCAGAAAACGATGATTTACGAATATCTGGAAGTCAACAAGATTACAGATGGTTTTGTTCTTAAATCCACCAGGTATCAATCCATGGGGGTGGGGCTGCCTTTCTCGGCTGATGAAGGCAAGTTCCGGGAAGAAAACGGCTGGTTCATTCTGGAAGACATCAACCGGAGATATCCGGAACTTTCCATCCGCAACGGAGTCACCAATCATGGCGTGCTGACCGTTGGGGATACGAATTACAATCTCGACGAGCTCGTCCCGCTGGGAAAGGAATTAAAGCTGTATGTAGCACCGCTGTATAAAGGGTGGTACATGAAAAAAGAAATCAGGAGTTGATCACATTGGCTGATTTAGAGAAAAAAGAGACTGGCGCAGGAGCCCCGCCGGCTGAGGGAGAGCTCAGCGAGGAACTGCAGGCCAAATTAAAGGCTCTCGACAAAGAATCAAATACGGCAGATTATACAGGCATCTGTGGAACTATTATTTCCATCATCTGTATCTGCTTTTCCCTCTTTCAGATTTATACCGGTATCTTTGGCGCCAGGGACGCCATGATCCAGCGCTGTATCCATCTTTCTTTCGGCATCTGCCTGGTTTTCCTGCTCTGCCCGACTAAGAAATCCTGGATCAAAAACGGCCGGTTCAATCCTCTTGACGTGATTCTGGCCATCCTGGCCATGATTCCGCCGATTTACATCCTGGTCAATTACCAGGCCCTGATCCTCCGCGCCGGTACTGTTACACCGACCGATGCGATTATCGGGACTCTTGGCATGCTCATGGTATTGGAAGCTGCCCGCCGTATCGTAGGCCTTCCGATTGTTATCGTAGTTGTATGCTTCCTGGCTTACGGGTTCCTCGGACCTTACATGCCGGGGCCTCTGGCGCACAGGGGCCTCACCATCAACCAGATGGTAGGCCATATCTTCTTTACTACGGAAGGTGTTTTCGGTATTCCGCTGGGCGTATCGTCCACATTTATTTTCCTCTTCATCCTCTTCGGTGCCTACCTTGAAAAGACAGGGCTTGGCAAATTCTTCATTGATATCGCCAATGCCATTGCCGGCTGGGCTTCCGGCGGTCCTGCAAAAGTAGCTGTTATTTCCTCGGCTCTCCAGGGGACCATTTCCGGTTCTTCCGTAGCAAACGTCGTAGGCTCCGGTTCTTTCACCATCCCGATGATGAAGAAACTGGGGTATCACAAAAACTTCGCGGGCGCCGTAGAAGCAGCCGCATCGACCGGCGGCCAGCTGATGCCGCCAATCATGGGCGCCGCAGCTTTCCTGATGGCTGAATTCGTCGGCGTACCGTATATGGAAGTCGTCAAGGCAGCTGTTGTTCCGGCCATTCTCTATTTCCTCGGCGTATTCCTGGGCGTTCATTTTGAAGCCAAGAAAAACAACCTGAAAGGGACTCCGAGAAGCCAGCTTCCGCCCTGGGGCGAAATCATGAAGGAAGAAGGCCATCTGGCCATTCCGCTGATTGCTATCATCGGTCTCCTTGCTTCCGGCTATACCCCGATGAAAGCAGCCCTGGCAGGTATCTTTATTTCCATCCTTACTGCCATGCTCCGCAAGAATACCCGCATGACCATTCCGGATATCGTTGATGGACTTGTCAAAGGCGCCAGAGGCGCTCTGGGCGTCATCATTGCCTGCGCATCGGCCGGCATGATTATCGGTATCGTCACAAAGACCGGTGTAGGTTTGAAACTGGCATCTGCCCTCGTCACTGTGGCAGCAGGTAACTTTATGCTTCTCCTTGTCTGCACTATGCTGACATCCCTCATCCTTGGCATGGGTGTTCCGACGACGGCAAACTACGTCATCACTTCCACTATTGCTGCTCCGGCCCTCATCCAGCTGGGGGTACCGATCCTGGCTGCTCACATGTTTGTATTCTACTTCGGCATTATCGCCGATATCACTCCTCCGGTAGCCCTGGCAGCTTATGCAGGGTCCGCTATTTCCGGCGGCGATCCGTTGAAGACCGGTGTCAATGCATCGAAACTGGGCATCGCGGCCTTTATCATACCTTATGTATTCGTCCTGTCGCCATCCATCCTTGGGATCGGGGCTACCTTCTTCAGCGTCGCCTTTACAACTATTACTGCCCTCATCGGTATGACCGGTATTTCCGGGGCCATGATTGGCCAGTTCTATACAAAAGCCAATCCGCTTGAGAGAATTATTCTTCTGGCAGGAGGTCTCTGCCTGATTGATCCTCATACCCTCACCGATATCATCGGTATCGCTATCCTGGCCGGTGTCTTTGCCCTCCAGTACTTCCGTGTAAAGAAAGCAAAAGCTGCTGAAGTTTGAGAAATTTTTACTAAAACTGCTCCATGAAATGGGGCAGTTTTTTAGTGCAGAATTTTCCACAAGGGTCTCCAATTTTTCCAAAATAGAGTACAATAGAAATAACTATATTTTCGGAGGTAAAACATGGACCGGATTGCCGTGCTCGTTCCCTGCTGGAATGAAGGGCTTACGATAGAAAAAGTGGTGAAGGACTTTAAAAGAGTCCTTCCGGAAGCAGTGATATATGTATATGACAACAATTCCACCGACGGCACGGCAGAACTTGCCATCAGGGCGGGAGCCGTGGTAAGGCATGAATACCGTCAGGGAAAGGGCAATGTGATCCGCTCCATGTTCCGGGATATCGATGCGGACTGCTATGTCATGGTGGATGGGGACGATACGTATCCTGCGGAAAATGCCAGGGACATGGTGAATCTGGTGTTGGAGGGAAAGGCGGATATGGTCATTGGGGACCGATTGTCGTCCACTTATTTTGAAGAAAATAAAAGGCCTTTCCACAATTCCGGAAACGTCCTGGTACGGCGGTTTATCAATATGTTCTGGGGAGAAAATGCCCATGAGGTCAAGGACGTCATGACGGGATACCGTGCCTTTTCGCCCATGTTTGTGAAGACGTTTCCCGTCCTTTCCAAAGGCTTTGAAATAGAAACGGAAATGACCATCCATGCCCTGGACAAGAACCTCCTCCTTGCCAATGTACCCGTGACCTACCGGGACCGGCCGAAGGGAAGTGTTTCCAAACTTCATACCTTCCGCGATGGATTTAAAGTTTTGAAGACCATTTTTATGCTCTATAAAGATTACCGGCCGCTCCGTTTTTTCTCCATGGCTGCACTTCTGATGGCCCTGATTTCCCTCATCCTCTTTATTCCGGTTTTTCATCAATACATGGTCACCGGCCTCGTGCCAAAGATGCCGACTCTCGTGACATCCGGATTTTTCATGATGGCCGCTCTCGTTTCTTTCGGTATCGGTCTTGTGCTGGATACGGAAGTGAAGAACGCCAGAAAAAATCTGGAAATACAGATGAATATGATTCGCATACTGCTCAGAAAATCGTAGGAGTCACTGGTGCCGGTCGTTCTTCGTGATTCGTGGTTCGTGATTCGGAAGCGGAAGATTTATTATAATGAGCAAAAGGGCCGACCGTGAAAAGCCTTCACGGTCGGCCCTTTTGTTGTTTGTTTCAATAAAAATGACGGATCATCGAAGAACGAACATCGAACATCGAAAACTGCTAATGGCCAATGGCCAACGGCCAACGGCTAACGGCTAACTGCTAACTGCTAAAAACTCACTTCTTCAAAATATATCTCTTTGTGAAATAGTTCCAGATCATGACGATAGCAGAGGCGATAACTTTGGCAAACATATACCAGATTCCGATGATATCGATGAAGAACCACATGACCAGCTGATTGATGCCAAGGCCCATGATGGAAGTGAGGATGAAGAAAAACATCTGCCGGCCGGTCTGGTTTTCCGCATGGAAGACCACATAGACACAGAGGATATAGTTCACGATGAGGGATACGGTAAAGGCGATGGGGGCGGAAATCAAAGGATCGAAGCCCACGAATTCCGTCAGGGCAAAGAGGAGGAAATATTCCAGAAGGAAACAGGAACCGCCTACCACGAGGAAGCGGAAGACTTCCCAGAAACGATCCGTGGAAGGAAAGAATTTAAGAATGATTTTATCCAGCATGTAATGACCAGCTTTTTATGAAAATGGCTAATAGGTAATGGGTAATAGCTAATGGGTAATAGCTAATAGCTAACGGCTAACGGCTATTTCATCGCTTCCCTGAGCTGCGCGCGGAAGATGTTCGCTCCCCCGTTGGCGGGATGGCGGAGGCCGGTGACCGTAAATCCTGCATTGGTCAGCGTGGTTTCGCTCTTTCTGCCGATGGCGAAGATGGGAAGGGAACCGGCAATTTTCATGAGTTCTTTTGTATAGGAAAGGCCGATAGAGAGTTCCTCATCGGTGGGCGTCCGGTTGGTGAGGAGATTCCCTTTCTTGTAGGGGTGGAAGGGGAAAATGTTCCAGAGAATGAATTCATCGGGACCAAGGCCTGCTTCGAGGCAGGCTTTCCAGACTACGGAATCGGTGGGTTCATTGAACCCTTTTTCCATCTGGGTGGTTTTTGTGATGAAGGGGCTGTCAGTCCTGCTTGTGCGCCGGCCCATCCGGCCCAGAATCATTTCACTGTTTACCGCAGGATGGAAATTTAATATCATCCGCTCACAGGTCATGGCGATTCCTGAGAACTGACCTCCCTGGTAGCCGCAGGCTTCGGCGATGAGAAGGATTTTTGCCTTTCCCAGGCGGCGGGAAAAGTAATCTTTGAGGTTATTTCTGCGAATCGAAACGGCATCGGCCACTTCATAGTCCGGATTGGTATCATTCCAGGGATTAAAGGTATTTTCTCCTTTAAATTCTGTGAGATGTTTCATGAAACAGGAAAAGTCTTTTTTCATGGCTGCCTCTTTTCTGTTAATTCTTCGAAAAATCCGGTTTGGGCGGGAGGGTCCCGTTTTCACGGTCCTTTTCTATTACTTTCCCGAATCTGCTCTTTGGCTTCTTTGAAAGAATCGGGCACATCTTTTTCAAAAGTCATGATGTAAATGGTGCCGTTGATGAACTGCTGCACCGGCAGGAAACGATGTTTAAAGAACCAGAGATTAAAGTATTTCTCATCACTCTTTGAAACGAAGAGGAATATGGGGGTGGCCTGGGTTTGATGCTTTTCCATGAATTCCTGATCGGAAATAGAAGGCATCACGTATTTCTCATTCCAGAGAGGATTTCGATTTTCCTCATTCACCGGCGGCGGTACGAGACGGGTGGCAATTTCGCCGGTATAAAAAGTATAGCCCGCCGGATAGGAACGGAAGAAATAGTGCTCTCCCTTCCTTTCGTAAATCTCCGGCGCCGTAGCCACGGCGGAACGGCGGGGAAGGTAATGGGGAAGTCCTTCCATCATGAGGCAGAGGAAAACGGAAGCCGTGACGGCAGCCATAATGGTGAGCCTTCGGCCGGAATTCTTTTTCCAGCGGATGAGGAGGGCAAAAATGGCATAGGCAATGACCACATAGAGTACCCACCAGGAACCTTCTTTGATATAGAAAGAACCGGCCAGGGCGATGACGAGGAAAAGGAAAAATCCGATGGCTGCCATGACAGCGGGCCATTTTTCACCCTCCCTGATTTTGGGGGCGGAAAGGGCGGCGAGAATGATGGCAGGGACGATGGCGATGTAAGTATAGGTCACATATTTCGTGGCCATTAAGGTATAGAAAAGGATGGTGCCCCAGCACCAGACCATGAGGAATCGGTAGAAAGGAACTTTTTCTTTCCACCCTTTCACCATTTCATAGAAAGACGTCAAGGTCCAGGGGAGAAGGGCTGCCGGGAGGAGGACAAGGTAGTAATACCAGTGATTGTCTGCAGGATGTTCGGAAGAAGTGGCGCGGATGATATTGTGAAGGCCCAGGAACTGGGTCACAAAATCGCTGCCATGAATGACGTACATCCCCCCGTACCAGGGAAGGACTACGAGGAAGAAGGCAAGGATTCCCTGCCAGGGGAAGAGGCGGAGCGCCATTTTTCCTGATTTCATGGAAATACACCAGAAAAGAAGAAGCGCTCCCGGAAGGACCAGTCCTACGGGCCCTTTGGAAAGGCAGGCAAGACCGGCGGCTGCATAGGCGATGACGAGGTGTTTTTTATTTCCTTCCATCACTCCGATGTAGCCGGAAAGCATGGTGGGAATGGTGAAGAGGAGAAGCATGCTGTCCGTAATGATGGCATGAGAAATGACCCAGAATTCAAGGGACAGGGCCATCATGGCGCCGGACCAGGTGGCAATGATATTGTCCTTTTTGATCCGGATCATGTACCAGATGAGGAGCATCACCGAAAGGGAACCGCAGAAAACGGCGGGAAGCCTGGAGGCCAGGTCCGTGAAGCCCAGGAGGGTATAGGAAATGGAAAGGAGCCAGTACACCATGATGGGCTTGTCATACCAGAAAGTCCCGTAGATCTGGGGACTCATCCAGTTCCCTGAGAGCACCATTTCTTTGGCGGTCAGGGCATAGTTTGACTCTACCGGGTCCGTTACCGGCAAAAGCCAGCTTCCCCACAGGAGGAAAATGAATGCGGTGAAGAAGAAAAAGAAAAGGGTGGCAGGAGTATTTGATTTTCTGAAAATAGGTTCGTCAGAGGTCAGTTTTTTGTTTCTACGTCTTGTACTGCTCAAGTGTCAGCCTCCTGTTTTGAGAAATACGCAGGCTGTGTCTTTTTCCCACAGCAGGTGAAGATTTTTCTTTTCTGATTCCGGCCAGTTTTTAAGAACTTTTTTCTGGACAAGAATATAAGCGGTATCGGGGATTGTTTCCTCATCCTTCCCCGGGAGAAGGACTCCTTTTTCTTCATTCCTTTCTTCTACCGCTTTTTTACGCACATCAAATTCCGGCAGGGCCCTGCCATACATGCCGGTATAGAAGGCCGCTGACGGCCGGTAGAAGGTATCGATGTAAATGGGGATGGAAGGATCTTTCTTCATCACCGCGAAATCTTCGGCAATCACTTTGGAGGTGAATCTGGCAGAAACGGATGGGGCAAAGACACCCCATACGGAAATGACGAAAATAAGGATCAATGCACCCTGGGAAATCATGAAATGGCGGAAATATCCTTTCTTCAGATTCCATGCCGCATAGAGGGCGGCAGCCGACATGAAAAGGACGACCGAAATCCGCACAGGAAGTCCTCCCAACGGTTCCACCGGGGCCAGAGCAATGGCTGTGGCGGAAGCAAAAGCAAAAATAAGATGGAAAGCCAGGAAGGTCTTTGAAAAATGACCGGTTTCCTCACAGTCCGTCATGTATTTTCCTGCCAGCAGGGAAAGGGGCGGGAACATGGGAAGGATGTAGGAGAAAAGCTGGGTAGAGGAAATGGAAAAGAAAATAAAAATAAAAGCGGCCCAGACCATGAAATAAGCCAGCACTTTATCTTTAAACCAGGCCTTTGCCCTCCGGCAGATGCCGGGAAGGGTCCCGCACCAGGGATAAAAACCGGCCAGCAGCACCACGATGTAAAGCCAGTAATGGTTCTGCCCCGCATGTTCCGGACTGGTGAAACGGGTGATATTGTGGTAGCCCAGGAAGGTATCGATGAAAGCATTGCCATGGAGCATGCCCATTTCGATATACCAGGGAAGACCCACAAGGCAGGCGAGAGGGATTCCCCAGTACCATTTGAGGCCCAGGATACCTTTCAGATTGAACTGTCTCGTAAGAATCATCCAGATTCCCACAATGAGGGCAGGGAACCCGAAGCCGATGGGCCCTTTGGCGAGAAGCGCCAGACCGCAGGAAATGTAGGCCGGAATATATTCCTTCCGGAGAAAGCTCATGAGGGCGAGAGTCAGGGTAAAGGTCAGGAGCGTGTCCGTCACGCTGGACCGGGCCAGGACAATGATTTCAAGGGATGAGGCGCAAATAAAAGCTCCCCGGAGGGCAGCTTTTTCACCAATCAGTTTTCTGGAGCTGAGATACAGATAGACCGGAGTCAGGGCGCCCAGGAGGACCGATGGAAAACGGGCTGACCAGGTGGAAATGCCAAAAAGGGAAAAGGAAATGGCTTCCAGCCAGTAGAAAAGGGGCGGCTTGTCATACCAGAAATCTCCATAAATGCGGGGAGAAATCCAGTCGCCCGTGAGGAGCATTTCCCTGGCCGTTTCCCCGTAGACCGGTTCATCGGGGTCCAGAAGCGGAATGAGACCGCAGAAAGTGCCATAGAGGAGGAGGCAGAATATAAAAAGAGAGATACAGTTTTTATTGATTTTCATTTAGACTTTCTTTTGTGATACAGATAATACCCGCCGGCCACGATGGCGGAGATCAGGATGCAGACAGCAGCGATTTCCCATTTATAATCGAGAAGCAGACGCCAGTTATGACCAAGGATGGAGCCCATGTAAACGAGAAAAATCGTCCAGGGCACGGTACCCAGGATGGTGAGCAAAATGAACTGCCCCATGGGGAACTGGGCGATGCCGGCAGGAAGGGAAATGAAAGTCCGCACGCCGGGGAGGAGCCTTCCCGTGAAAATGGCTATGGCTCCATAATTTTCAAACCAGTCTTTGGCGGCAATCATTTTCTTTGCCCCCAGGCCTCCTTTGGAAGTATGCTTCAGGATGAGATCCCTTCCGCCATGGTAACCCATGTAGTAGGACCCCACGGAACCGGCAATACCGGCAAGGGTTCCGATGATGATCGTAGGCCAGAAAGAAAATATTTCCTGGGACACAAGAAATCCTGCGAAGCCCAGGATGATTTCGCTGGGGATGGGGACATTCATATTTTCCAGCACCATGCAGATGAACAGTGCCAGGTAACCCCAGTCCGAAAGAAATGCAATGATCAGTTCCATAAGTACCTTTTGCCCGCCCGGCGGGTCTTTCAAAATACAGTATTTATTCCTGTCAGTAGAGTCAGTCAGGAAGTGTATCTATTCATTATACAGATTTTAAGAAATATTAAATTCAACTTTTTGAGACTCGTATATAAAATAATAGCATGATAAAGAATCGGGGTCAACGAAAATCGCTTCTCCTTATATGTAATAGATTTTAAAAGAAACGGGATTTCAGGCACCGGACGATGAAAGAATGTTTCCCCGCTGCAGGGAAACAGGAATTTTATGGAATCGTCATAACTCTTTAAAATCAATTGACAGTTATACAGAAAATTGATAAAATATGCATAGCTTGTATAAAGATACTGAAAATACAGAAATTCTGTCGGCTCTTGGGCATCGATGGGAGAAATGGGAAATCATCCGTATTTCTCAGCAGCTTTATTTCAGCGGAGGGACAGGATAAATATACAGGACCCTTCGCAGGGGTAATGAATCTGGAGATGATCGTTATGATGGGTAAAAAACTGAAAATCGCACTGGCTATGGGCGCTATGGCAGCTACTCTTCTGGCAGCAGGCTGCGGCGGCGGAGACAAAAAAGCTGCATCTTCTGCAGCAGGCGGAATTCCGCCGGTGATCCGCGTTGGCTCCGAAACCACCTATCCGCCATTTGAATTCACTGAAAATGATAAATATGTAGGCTTCGACCTGGATCTCACGGATGCCATCATTAAGAAAATGGGCAGCAAGATGGAATTCAAGTCCATGGGCTTCGATGCATTGATTCCGGCCGTTCAGGCAGGTCAGATTGATATTGTTGCTGCAGCTATGAATGCTACTCCGGAAAGAGCAAAAACCGTTGCTTTCTCCGATCCTTACTACACCGATGCCGGCTATACCATCATTGTCAAGAAAGACAATACGTCCATCAAAGACTGGGCTGATCTGGCAGGCAAGAAAGTAGGTGCCCAGGTAGGCACCGATCAGGTCAACGTTGCCAAAGAAGCCAAAGCAGCAGAAGTAAAACAGCTGGATACCAACTCCCAGGGCTTCATGGAACTGCAGGCAGGAACCCTTGATGCTTTCGTCATTGATAAACCGGTAGGCCTCTACTATCTCCACAAGGGCGCAGATAAAGACCTGAAGGCAGTAGGCAGCCCGAAAGCCGGCGAACCTCTGGCACTGGCTATGAACAAAGACAAGAAAGAACTGGTAGCTGCTGTCAATAAAGCACTGAAAGACCTCAAAGCTGACGGTACCTATGACAAGATTTACGCTAAGTGGTTCGGCGAAAAGAAGAAATAATATTTCCATTCCATAAGAAATAACAAAACCGTGAGACCGGTACCGGCCTCACGGTTTTTGCGCTCTTTACTGCTGTTCCTAATTAAAGGAATACATTCCATTTGCTAAAGTAGAACGGCCCTTATATAATGAAGAAAAATGGAGACAAGTTCATCATGATTTCCAATGGAGGTACTCTATGAATCACTGGACAAAAGCAGGCGCAGCCATCCTGGCACTGACCGTTCTCGGCACTATGGCAGGCTGCGGCGGAGAGAAAGCTTCTTCATCTCCCGCCAAATCGGCGCCGGTCAAAAAAGAACTGAAAGTCGTCTGCAATGCCACCTATCCGCCTTTTGCCTACAAAGATGAAAAAGGAAATATCACAGGATTTGATGTGGACATCACCAGGGCAGTAGCCAGAGAGCTGGGAGCAGAAGTCGTTTACGAAGCCCTGCCTTTTGACAAACTCATCCCTGCCCTGACAGATAACAAGGCCGATATTGCCGTTTCCGCTGCAGATATGACGAAAGACCGTCAGGAAAAAGTCAATTTCAGCAATATTTACTACAGCAAGGAAAGCGTATCCGTCCTGGCCCGGAAGGATGATCATGAAATCAAATCACCGGAAGACCTGAAAGGGAAAAAGGTGGCCGTCCAGAAGGGGACTCTCTACGTGGAAACCGCAAAACGGTGCGGGGCGGAAGTGAAGGAATATGATACCCATGACCAGATCATCAAAGCCGTAGAGGATAACAAGGCCGATGCCCTCATTCTCGATAAACCGGTAGCCCGTTTCTACCTGACCCACGGAGCTTCGGACAAACTGAAACAGGCGGCCATTCTCCCCGGGAGCGGCGGATTTGTCATGCTCCTGAACAAGAAGGATGAAGGCCTCCAGAAACAGGTCAACGATGCCCTGGACAAACTCATGAAGAATGGGGAATACGACAAGATTCATGACAAATGGTTTGCCGATGAAAATGCGGATAAAGAGCCGGCCATGAAGAAATAAATATGAAAAACCGTGAAAGCCATGGCCTTCACGGTTTTTTGATGGGAATCATTCCGAACTATAAGAATATAAAATTGAAAAATTAAAGAAATAAAAGTATATGTTGAAATCATAGAAAACCTCCTATATAGTAGAGCCATATGAACACGTTTCATGACTGCTTGATTTCAGAACAGGAGGAAATCAAATGAATAAAAGCTGGAAAATGGCTCTTTTACTGCTTGCTGCTGCAGGCTCTCTGACGATCGCAGGCTGCGGGGAGGCGCCAAAGAAAGAAGCTTCCCAGTCTGTCCCGGCCGGCAGAGTGCTTACCGTAGCCACGGAAGGCGACTATGCGCCCCTCTCTTTTAAAGATGAGCATGGACATGCAGTGGGCTTTGAATTGGACCTGGCTAAAGCGGTAGCCAAAGAAATGAATGCGGATATCAAAGTGGAAACCATGCATTTCGGCGAAATCATTTCTGCCGTGAAAAACAAAAAAGTGGATATGGGTATTTCCGCCATTACCATCAGGGACGAAAGAAAAGAATATGTCACTTTCTCCGATCCTTACTATAAAATGAGCGGCTACTCCATCATCGTGAAAAAAGACTCCGGCCTTCGCGGGGAAGGGGCCATCAAGGGGAAGACGGTGGCAACCCTGCAGGGAAGTACCAGTGAAGCGAAAGTAAAGGAAATGGGCCCGGCCAAAATCAAATCCATGGGCGATTACAATCGCGTTTTTGATGCCGTGGAAAAGGGAGAAGCCGATGCAGGGATTACGGATGAACCGGCTTCCATCTATGGCCTGAAAGCAGGAAGATCCTCGAAACTCACCATTGTGGGACTCATTCCGGCAGAAGATAACTTCGGTATTGCCGTTTCGAAAGATAATCAGAAACTGGCGGACGAAGTGAATCAGGCACTGAAGAAAATCATGAGCGACGGCACCTATGATGCCCTTTCACAGAAATGGTTCTTCGAAGATAAAGCGGTAGAAAAGAAATAAAGCAGCCCTGCAATCATTATAATCTGGTGAGATAGCCGGAATTTTAGTTATCAGTTATCAGTTCGCAGTTATCAGTCAATGTGGCCCGCATCCAATTGGATAGCGGGCCAGTTTTTATACCTGATTCATATTGAAAATGGTTAAATTTCATATAAAAGGCCGCCTCTCTTATATAAAGGCGGCCACCAAAACTGGGAACTGATAACTAATAACTGATAACTATAATTTCCGAGTATTTCAACCTGTATTTAATCAGGGTACAACTCATTCTTATCTTCTGTATCCGCACCCGCAGCCCCGATAGGGCCGGCAGCCATCCTTTCTTTCATAGCCCTCACAGCCATAGGTTTCATCCTGCCGGTTTTCTTCAGAATAGCAGTAACCGCCCTGGGGGCCATAACAATATTCATTTTCATCCGCCTTATTTTCGGCAAATACGCCTAAGCCGCCCAGGGCGATGAATCCGGCCGCGGCAGCAATCAGTAATTTCTTATTCATGGGGAGACCTCCTGTTTCTTTTATTTTATCATTTCTGTAAAGAACAGGAAAACCGGAGGGGGAACGGTTATGTTTCAGGAAAAGGGATTACTTGACTTCATATAGAAAAAGTTAGATAATTAATTTCAGGTATTCCATTGAAAGCAAACTCCTTTTTCTTTTCGGGGTCCTGTATTTACATATAGGGATAAATACAGTAAAATGGAATAAGCTTTTAATTGTATACGTCGAAAGGCGCATGCAGATTACAATATATGAGGTGATCAAATGAGCGAATTACTTCGCGTGGAAAATCTCCACGTATCTGTAGGCGGGAAAGAACTCCTCCACGGCATTAACCTCACCGTGAACACGGGGGAAGTCCATGTCATTATGGGCGTTAACGGGGCAGGCAAGTCAACGCTGCTTCATGCCGTCATGGGAAATCCGGTCTACAAAGTCACTGAGGGACATATTTATTTCGAAGGAGAGGATATCACAAACCTTTCCGTCGACAAACGTGCCAGACTTGGCATTTTCCTTTCTTTCCAGAATCCCATTTCCGTGGCAGGGATTACCATGGAAAATTTCATCCGCACTGCCAAGACCACCATTTCCGGCAAACAGCAGCGCCTTTTCCCTTTCAAGCGTCTCATGAAGAGCAGAATGGAAGATCTGGCCATGGACCCTTCCTATGGGGACCGGTATCTCAATGACGGTTTCTCCGGCGGCGAGAGGAAAAAGAGTGAAATCCTTCAGATGCGTATCCTGGACCCGAAGCTGGCCATGCTGGATGAAACCGATTCCGGTCTGGACGTGGATGCAGTCCGCATCGTATCGAAGAATATTTCCGAATATCACAATGAAAACAATTCCATCCTCATCATTACCCATCTGAACCAGATCCTGAAATTCATCAGGCCTGAATTCGTTCACGTCCTCATTGACGGGAAATTCGTGAAAGAAGGGGGACCGGAACTGGTGGATGAGATCGAAACCAATGGTTTCGATGCCTATCGCAGCGAGGTGTGACCATGGCTGAGGAAAAAGTAAGAAGCCAGGTCGAAGATGTCAATCGCAGCATTTATGACGTGAAGGACAAGGTGGAATTCTCCTACAAAGCGGACAAAGGCCTCAATGAAGACATTATCCGCCAGATTTCTGCCGAAAAAGAGGAACCGGAATGGATGCTGGAGAAGCGGCTGCAGGCTCTTAAAATTTACAATAAGCTCGATATCCCGCCCTGGGCGCCGGATATTTCCGAACTGGACATGGAGCACATCGATACCTATGTGCGCCCGAAGACGGACATGAAAGCCCGCTGGGAAGACCTTCCCGAGAACATCCGGGATACTTTCGACCGGCTGGGCATTCCGGAAGCAGAAAAGAAATCGCTGGCCGGCGTGGGCGCCCAGTATGACTCCGAAGTGGTATATCACAATATCCAGAAAGAGCTGGAAGAACAGGGCGTCATTTATGTGGATTTCGAAACGGCAGTGAAGAAATACCCGGAGCTCATCAAGCCCTATTTCGGAAAACTGATTACTCCCAATTATCATAAATTTGCGGCCCTCCATTATGCCGTATGGTCCGGCGGCTCTTTTGTCTATGTGCCAAAGGGCGTTCATGTGAAAATGCCGCTCCAGAGCTATTTCCGACTCAATGCGCCGGGAGCAGGCCAGTTTGAGCATACCCTGATTATCGTGGAAGAAGGGGCTGCCTGCCACTTCATCGAAGGCTGCTCGGCTCCAAGATATAATGTGGCCAACCTTCATGCAGGAGCCGTGGAACTCTATGTGAAGAAAGGGGCCTCCCTCCGCTATTCCACCATTGAAAACTGGTCCAAGAACATGTACAACCTGAACACCAAGAAATCCCTGGTGGAAGAGGACGGCCACATGATCTGGGTTTCCGGTTCCTTTGGTTCCCATACGTCCTGCCTCTATCCGGATACGGTGCTGAAAGGCGACCGGTCCACCTGCGAATTTACGGGCATTACCTTTGCCGGGAAGGGACAGTTCCTGGATACGGGTTCCAAAGTGGAAGCCCTGGGAAAGAATGTGTCCATGACGGTGAATTCCAAATCCATTTCCAAAGCCGGAGGCATTGCCATTTACAGGGGCGTCGTTTATATCGGACCCAATGCAAAGGGCACGAAGGGGTCCATTTCCTGCGAATCCCTGATGCTGGATAATGAATCCAGATCCGATACCATTCCGGATATCATCATTGAAAACGATGACATCGATCTGGGCCATGAAGCAAAGATCGGCCGCATTCCGGACGAAGACATTTACTATCTCATGAGCCGCGGGCTTTCGGAAGAAGATGCCAAGGCCATGCTGGTCCGGGGCTTTGCGGAACCTATTTCCAAAGCGCTCCCCCTGGAGTATGCAGTGGAAATGAACCGTCTCATCGATCTTGAATTTGAAGGCGCTATAGGCTAAGGAGGGCATATGGAAGAAATCAGAATCAACCGGCTGCCTCTCCTCACGTACCGTTATCTCCATACGAACGATACGAAAGTGGACTTTGAAGCGCCGAAGAATGGAAATACACCTGCCTTTTCCGATATTTCCTACGTATCTGAAGGAGGAAAGCTTCCGGACTTTTTCCGTGGAGCTTCTCCGGAGACCGTAAAAGCACTGGAAAAGGGCAGTCATTATACGATTACCATTCCTGCAGGGGTACAAGCGGATCTGACCATTACCCTTTCAGGAAATACGGAAAATCCCGACTTTGCGGACACTTTCCTCTTTAAACTGGAAGAGGGGGCAGACCTCAATCTCATCTACCGCATGGAAGGGAAGGGCAATGGCACCTCTCTTGCCGCTGCTTACTATGAACTGGAAAAAGATGCCAGCCTCAAAGTATCCCGCCTCGTAAGCGGCCATGCAGGAGCGAAGATTTTTGACCAGCGCCATACGGTGCTCTCCGAAAACGCGAAAGCCGACTTTACGGCGGCTGAACTGGGCGGAGAAAATATTTACATCCACAGCTATGGAAAACTCCTGGGAAATCATTCCCAGATGTTTGAAAGGGCCCTCTATGCAGGCAAAGGCAGCCAGCATCTGGACTTTTTCTACCACATCGATCATGTGGGACAAAAAACAAAAGCAGAAATCGACGTGAAAGGCGCCCTGGATGACACTTCAAAGAAAATTTTCCGGGGAACCCTGGACTTCAAGAAAGGCTGCAGCGGTTCCGTGGGGGATGAAGGCGATTATGCCATCCAGCTTTCCCCGAAAACGAAGAATATTTCCCTTCCTCTTCTTCTCTGCACGGAAGATGACGTCCAGGGCAATCATGCATCCAGCGCAGGCCAGCTGGATGGAAATACCATTTATTTCCTCATGAGCCGCGGCTTCTCCCTGGAAGAAGCAAGAAGAATCGT
This sequence comes from Dialister sp. UBA7295, assembly GCA_002471975.1. Taxonomy (GTDB): domain Bacteria; phylum Bacillota; class Negativicutes; order Veillonellales; family Dialisteraceae; genus Dialister. Next base: position 64,627 of record DKQZ01000073.1, read on the forward strand.
CATTGAAGCCCTCATCCGTCCGATTATCGATCAGATGGACGAATCGGTGAGAGAAGAAGTACTGAGAGAACTCAGAGAAAAACTGGATTCCAAGGAGATTAAATGAACAGTGAACTGATCAGGAAAGATTTTCCTATTTTCAATACAGAAGTGGGCGGGCACAAAGTGGTGTACTTCGATAACGGCGCCACCACTCAGAGACCGCTCCCCGTGATTCAGGCGGTTATGGACTATGTGACCCATCAGAATGGCAATCCTCACCGGGGAGCCCACGTCTTTGCCATCGCCGCATCCGAAGCCTATGACTCTTCCAAGGAAGTGGTCCGGGACTTCATCCATGCGAGAAGCGAAAGAGAAATCATTTATACAAGAAATACCACGGAATCCCTGAATCTGGTGGCCCGCTCCTGGGGAGAAACCCATGTAAAGGCAGGGGACCATATCCTCATCACCATCGCGGAGCACCATTCCAATCTCGTCACCTGGCAGCGGGTGGCTGAAAAGACGGGAGCCATCCTTGACTATATCTATGTAGACAAAGAAACCGGTCATTTCCCGGAATCGGAACTGAAAAAGATCGACGATCCCAGAGTAAAGATTCTTGCCTTTGCGCAAGTTTCCAATGTGCTGGGCATCGATTTTGATCCGAAACCCCTCATTCAGAGGGCCCATGCCCACGGAGCCATCGTGGTCCTCGATGGAGCCCAGTCCACTCCCCATAAACCGGTGGACGTACAGGATCTGGACTGCGATTTCTTTGCCTTCTCCGGACACAAAATGTGCTCCATGGGAGGCATTGGAGTTCTTTACGGAAAAGAAGAACTGCTGGAAGAAATGGAACCCTTCCTCCGGGGCGGAGATATGATTGACGTGGTAGAAGAACAGCATACCACTTTTGCCGAACTTCCGGCCAAATTTGAAGCCGGCACCCAGTATGTGGAAGGAGCTGTTTCCCTCGTAGCAGCCATCAACTATATCCAGTCCATCGGCTTTGATGAGATTCGTGCTCAGGAAAGAAGACTGGTCACCCGGTGTCTGGAAGGCATGAAAAAGCTGTCTTTCATCCATATCATCGGACCGAAGAATCCGGAAGAAAAAGAAGGCCTCATCGCCTTTACGGTGGAAGATGTCCATCCTCATGATGTGGCACAGATTCTTTCCGCTGATGCCATCTGCATCCGTACAGGCCATCACTGCGCCGAACCGCTTCATAAATACCTGGGCATCAACGCGACCTGCCGCGCTTCCTTCTATTTCTACAATACGGAAGAAGAAGTGGACTATTTCCTCGAAAAGCTGAAAAACGTCCGGAAAGTGATGGGGTATGACGACTGATGGAACTGAAACAGCTGTACACGGACCTCATCCTTGAATACAACAAGGACAGGACCAACAAGAGAAAAATCGCCTGCCCCACCCTCCATGAACATGGACACAATCCGAGCTGCGGCGATGATATCGATATCGAAGTGATCGTGGAAAAGGGCATCATTAAAGATCTGGCCTATACGGGCACGGGCTGCGCCATTTCCCAGGCCTCCACAGCCATGATGGCTGAACTTCTGCGGGATCGGACCGTGGAAGAAGGACTCCGTCTCTGCCGTCTTTTCCTCGATATGATCCGGGGAAAAGTCACCGATGAGTCAGCTCTTGAAGAACTGGAAGCAGCCATTACGCTCAAAGATATCTCCAAGATGCCGGTCCGCGTCAAATGCGCCACCCTCGGCTGGCATACCCTGGAAATGGCTCTGGAAAAAGAACTGAAAAAAGAGGGGAAATAAGATTTATTCAACATATAGCCGGCTCTCTTTTGGGGCCGGCTTTGTGCTGTCGTGATTCGTGGCTCGTGACTCGTGACTCGGATTTGGCGAAACTTTAGAAGAGTTCCTTTGGTGTCATATGGCAATTTCGTTCCTGCTCCCTTTGAGGCCGGTTTTGTGCTGTCGTGATTCGTTGCTCGCGGTTCGTGATTCGGATTTAGTAAAAACTTTCGAAGAGTTTCTTTGGTGTCACATGGTAATTTGTCTCCGGCTTCCGTTTGGGAGTCGTTTTTTGCTGTCGTGATTTGTTGCCCGGTGTATTTCAGTGGGGCATTTGACAGATGAGAGAAGAAATATAATAATAAAATTATAATTATTTTTATGATTGATGAGAATGAATCACTGGAGTGCATATGAATCTGTTTCTGAAAAAGTTTTTCCTTTTATTTTCCTGCCTGCTGATGGTCATGGTTTCGGGCTGTGGAAGCGGGGGAAAGGCGGAGGGGACGAGAGTCATTACGGATGATCTGGGCCGGGAGGTGCGCCTTTCTCTCCATCCTTCCCGCATTATTTCCCTGACTTACGGGACCGACGAAATCCTGCTGGGGCTGGTGGATATTTCCCGGGTGAAAGGACTTTCCCGGTATGCGGGAAACGGGGATATCACTTTTACCACGAAAGAACAGGCAGAAAAAGTGGGAAATAAAGTGGATACGAATCCGGAGACCATCCTGGCCCTGAAGCCGGATCTTGTCATCGCTTCCACTTCCGTGCCCTCCGATACGCTGGAAGTATTGAAGCATTCGGGAATTCCCGTGTATACGTCCCTCATTGCGTCGAACTGGGAAGAAATGGAAATCAAGGTGCGGGGCGTGGCGAAAGCGGTGAATGAAGAAAAAGCAGGAGAAGCCATGGTTTCTGAGATGAATCGGAAAAGGCAGGTCCTGGATGAAAAACTTTCCGTCATTCCAAAGGAAAAAGAGCGGACCGCCCTGGCCCTCTCCTTCCGGGGCATCCTGGGGAAAAAAGGGACCCTTTTCAGTGAAATCCTTTCTATGGCCCATGTGAAAGACGGGGCGGCAGTGTATGACGTACCTAAGGGGACCAATGCCTATCTCTCCAATGAAATCCTTCCCGAAATCAATCCGGACATCCTTCTCATGCCGGTATGGAAAGTGAAGGAAGGGGACAATGAAAATGAATTTGCCGGAGAGCTCATGGAAAATCCTGCCTTTCAGGACGTAAAGGCAGTGAAAAATCATGAACTGGTCCGTTTTCCTGAAAAATACAAATACGTCATGAGCCAGCATATCACCGATGCCATGGAAGCCGCTGCAAAGGCTGTATATCCGGAACTCTTTGAGGACTCCGTGAGCTCCGGCGGGAAATAGAAATCAATTTCCGGTTGCCCCATTTTCCTTTCTGGTCCATAATAGATAAAGAATCTTTATGGAAGGTGAAGTTATGCAGCACAGTTATGTTTTTGACGTAGTGGCAGTGGGCATTTGCCTCTGGTTTATCAAATCCTATATCCTTGGCATCTGCCATACGAAGGAAGAAAAATTCATTCATGATGAAGCGCCCAGATGGCTTCTCTGGCTGGTCACCGTCATCGTCTGCCTGTCCCTGATTCTTCTCGTTTCAGCCGACCTGGGACTTCTCCCGATTCCCGTGGACAGCGTCTATCGCGTGGCCGTAGCAGGATTCCTCATGTGGCTCGCCATGGCCCTCTATACGAAGTGGAACTGGGGGATATCGCTTTCCGATAAGGAAATAAAGAAAAGAAACAACCGTCAGATGGTGATGATCCTTTTCCTTATGTTCTTCCTCGCGACGACACTGAAATGAGCCGTTAGCTGTTAGTCCGAAAGCCAACTTTTTTGTGAGATGACTTTGATTTAGAAAGTTATCAGTTCGCAGTTATCAGTTCTCAGTCTCCCACCCCTGCGGGCAGCTGTATTTCTAAATGATTGCACAATCTTCAAATAAATGAAACCCAAGCGGACCCGCCCGAATGGGATCACTGGTAACTGATAACTAATAACTGATAACTATAACGCAAAAAATCCGCCTGCCACAAATGTGACAGACGGCTTTTTTGACACGTAAACAAGTCCTCCCGTACAGAATGGAGAATATCCGAGATCCCGGAATTCCGGATCATGACTTATCATCGTCGGCGCATTGCTTTCGTGAGTAACAGTAAGGGGCGCGGAGGGGCCAGTTGTTCGTTTTCCCATTTCTTTTTGAAGGGGAGGACTTATTTTCTTTTTAACGACCTGGAAACAGGAATTCCTCGAGGATTGGAAAGCTCAAAGGGCACGTGGGCTTTGGTCCCGATCCGCATTAAATTTTTAGGCGCTCAGCGGATGGCTGTGGACCTCTACCCGAGGCCTCGCTCTTTTTTGCTCTCTATACATATAGTAGAAAAAAATGGGATTTGTATCATTAGAAATTCGTTAGATTTCAGGTTCCCTTGGAAGAGGGGGGTGAAAATATATTTTTATTCATGAGGAGACAGCCGTTAGCCGTTAGCCGTTAGCTATTATCCATTATCCATTATCCATTATCCATTAGCCATAACCCATTACCTGTTATCTTTTCTATAGCTTATGAGCAAATCCCGCCTCCGGTCAGGAGACGGGATGATTTCAATAAAAATGCGGCACCTGAAATAGTGCCGCACAGAAACTATGAACTGATAACTGAGAACTGATCACTTATTAAAGAAAGCTGTCCGACTGTAATGGATTCAGGTCGTTCCACTCACAGGATATCGATATCTTCATAAACCGGTTTCACCAGGAACCGTCCCGTGGTATCGATGATGCCCCATTTGCCCTTGATTTTGACGCCTGCCCGGCCGCTCCGGAAGGAGGTGACGTCGGAGGCTTCTTCTTTGAAGGTAATGGCCTCTTTGCCGGATGCATCGATATATTTCCACCCATTCTTATCTTTGACCGGGATGAGTCCGTCACCGGAGGCGGCTGCGCCCCGGTAAAGGGGATCCGTAATGAGGGTGCCGTCTTTGGAAAGGATGCCCCAGTCCGATTTGACTTTGTAACTGTAGAAACCATTTCCCAGGGAGGTCAGGCCGTCATAATTCATGGCTGCCACTTCGCTGCCGTCTTCCATGGAAATAAGTCCCCATTTCTTGTCATCATTCTGGGCGAGGAGAAGACCATCTTCTTCCACCGGCACCAGGCTCTTGTAAATGGAATGGGCCGTGAAAATGCCTTTCCGGTTGACCCAGCCGTACTTGCCTTCATTTCTGACAAGAATGCCTTCATCCGTGGCTTCGAAAACCCGGTCATTGGAGGGGCTGGCAATGACTTTGCCCGTATTGTCGATATAGCCCCGTTTCACCTGGACCGTTTCATAACCATAACCCCAGGGATCCCAGATGGGGATGCCGATTCCGATGCCCCATCCCGAATGACGATGATGATGGTGATGATGGTGTCCGTGGAACCAGTGTCCCCATCCCCAGCCGATGCCTATGGAAATAGGGAATCCGCTCCGTTCCCGGACTTCCGTTACCTGGCCTTCCCGGACTTCTGCGATGCCGTCATCAAAGGGGAAAAGCTGGTTATAATCTGCCATGAAAGCGATGGTGCCGTCCGGTTTGGCATAGCCGTTTCCATCCGGCGTCTTCACGCCTGCCAGGCCTTCGGAGAATTCTGTCAGTACCGCCTTGAACTGGGGCTTGGCGGTGACTTCGCCTTTTGTATTGATGAAGCCCCATAGTTTATCATCATTTTCTACGGCCGCATAACCTTCGGTGAAGACAGGGATGACTTCCTTATAGACCGGTTCTATGACTTCGCTGCCTTTTGTATCGATGAAACCCCAGAGGTCTTTGCCATTTTTCACCGCCAGGAGGCCTTCACTGTAGGCAGGTCCGGAATCCTTGTAGGAGGGGGTTACGACGAAATTTCCATTTTCATCGATGACGCCCCATTTGCCCTTCTGCCTTACTGGGGCAAGACCATCTGCAAAGTAGCGGGCTTCCTGGTAAACCGGGGCAATTTCTCTACCCTCAAGAGAAAGGTAACCGTATTTCCCATCTTCTTTGATGATGGCCATGCCATTCTGGAAATCGGAAACCTGTTCATAGGTTTTATTTCCGATTTTTGTGCCATCCATGCGGTAGAGGACGTTTTTCTTGTCACTTTCCTGCACGGCCAGAGCCCCTTCTTTCCAGATGGAACGGTTTTCATAGGAAACAGGGACAATGACCTTGCCTTCCCTGTTATAGAAGCCCCGGAGTTTTCCCTTCTGCACTTCGATCAGGTTTTCCCGTCCTTCCCCGTCCAGGTCTGCCTCCCTGGTGGCGGGATCGGAGAGGGAGAGTCCTTCCTTGTCATAGGAAAAGGGGATAATGATGATGCCCTTTTCATTCACGGCGCCCCATTTGCCGCCTTGTTTGACCGCTGCCGTAAAGGGGAGGGGAGAATCCCCGCCCGAAACGTCTTTCGGCGCATCGGGCCCCTCATTGGCAGAAATCCCCAAAGGCATTGCCAAAGCAGAAAGTGCCAGGGCTGCCAGTAATTTCTTTATCATAACCATCACCTCACGAAATCAGGAATTTGTTGTATGATATATACTATTTTATCATGATTTCCAATGAATTTTTACAAGGAAAACATGAAATTGCTAAAATTTTTGACCAATGGTCAGATTTGCTAAAATAAAAAATTGGCCGCTTTATATTTTTAGCGGCCCACCTTCACGGATCACGACCCACGGACCACGGGCCACGATCAGCTCATTGCTTAAATTTACCTCCATCAAATACGAATTGCCACTTTACTTTTGAACCCCGATTTGCTACTATAAGTCCATAACTACGGCGATGAAGAAAAGGAGTACGCATGGTCAGCGAGCCGGTGAGGGTGTGAGTCCGGCAGGATGCGGAAGGCGTTTCGGAGCTGCTGCCTGAATGAAGTAGGGCTGCTATAAATGAAGGCGGGCCGCAAAGCCAATGAGGGTGGAACCGCGGGTTATTCCCTGTAACTCGTCCCTGTAACGTATGGTTACAGGGATTTTATATTGTTTTTCAGGAGGAAATATGACATTTCAGCAGATCATTCTGGCGCTCCAGAAATTCTGGTCCCGCCAGGGCTGTGTTCTTGGTGAAGCTTACGACACCGAAAAAGGCGCCGGCACCATGAACCCCTTCACATTCCTGCGTACCATCGGACCGGAACCCTGGAATGTGGCTTATGTAGAACCATCCCGCCGTCCCGATGACGGCCGTTATGGTGAAAACCCGAACCGTCTTTACCAGCATCATCAGTTCCAGGTCATCATGAAACCGTCCCCGAACAACATTCAGGAAACTTACCTGGAATCCCTGAAGGAACTGGGCATCGATCCGGAAGAACACGATATCCGTTTCGTGGAAGATAACTGGGAATCCCCGACCCTGGGCGCCTGGGGCATCGGCTGGGAAGTATGGCTGGATGGCATGGAAATCACCCAGTTCACCTATTTCCAGCAGGTTGGCGGCATCGATGAACATCCGGTTTCCGTGGAAATCACTTACGGTCTGGAACGTATCGCTATGTATATCCAGCAGGTAGACAACGTCTATGACCTGGTATGGACCGACGGCGTCACTTATGGCGACGTATGGCATGAAAATGAATATGAACAGTCCGTATACAGCTATGAACTGTCGGATCATGACATGCTTTTCAAGCTTTTTGATATGTATGAAAAGGAAGCTTACCGCATCAGCAAACTGGGCTATGTGCTTCCTGCCTATGATTATGTGCTGAAATGCTCCCACAGCTTCAACCTGCTTGATGCTGCCGGTGCCATTTCCCTTTCTGAACGGACCGAATACATCGGCCGCGTCAGAAATCTGGCCAGAGCCTGCGCCAAGGCATGGCTGAAGAAACGTAAAGAACTGGGATTCCCCATGCTGAAAGGAAGTGAAGGAAAATGAGCAAGAATCTTCTTCTGGAAATCGGTACCGAAGAAATGCCGGCCAACATCATGTCCGGCGTGGTGGATCAGCTCCGTGCCCTTGCCGATGTAAAATTTAAAGAAAGCCGTATTTCCTTCGACAAAATCACCGTTTATGCGACTCCAAGACGTCTGGCAGTTCTCGTAAAAAATGCAGCCGACCGCCAGCCCGATGAAGAAGTGAAAAAGCGCGGCCCTTCCATCAAGGCTGCCTTTGATGCAGATGGAAATCCGACCCGTGCGGCTCAGGGCTTTGCCAGAGGCCAGCATATCGATCCTTCTGAGCTTATTAAGGAAGGCGACTATACCTGGGCCAATGTGGTGAATAAAGGAAAAGCCGTGGAAGAAGTCCTTCCGGATTTGTTCCTCTCCTTTATTACAGGTCTTACTTTTGCCAAATCCATGCGCTGGGCTTCTGAAGAAGTTCATTTCATCCGTCCTGTCCGCTGGCTTGTTGCCCTGGCAGGAGATCAAATTGTTCCCATGGAATTTGCCCATGTAAAGAGCGGCCGGGTAAGCCGGGGTCATCGTTTCCTCTGCAAAGAACCGGTGACCATCGAAAAACCGGAAGACTACAAAGAAACGATGCGCAAAGCTTTCGTCATTGTGGACCAGGATGAAAGAAGAGAACTCATTAAAGAGGGACTCTTAAAGGTTGCCAAAGAACTGGGCGGCCATGTCTGGCACAATGAAGATCTTCTGGAAGAAATCAATTACCTCGTCGAATACCCCACTCCTCTGTACGGCCGTATCGATGATGAATTCCTGAAGCTCCCTGTACCGGCAGTCGTTACTCCTATGCGGGATCATCAGCGTTACTACCCGGTAAGAAACGAAGATGGCAGCCTCATGCCTTATTTCCTCACCGTCAGGAATGGCGGCACCAAAGCCATTCATAACGTACAGATCGGCAATGAAAGAGTCCTTCGCGCCCGTCTGGACGATGCGAAATTCTTCTTTGAAAACGACCGCAAGAAATCCCTGGTAGGTCACAGAGAAGGCCTCACCCGCATCAACTATCAGGAAGGCATGGGAACCATGCTGGATAAGGCAGACCGTCTGCAGAAACTGACCGCTGCCATCGGGGAAGACTGGAAATTCTCCGCTGAAGAAATGGCCGATGCCGACCGGGCCGCTTACCTTTCCAAATCCGACCTTGCTACCGGCATGGTGACCGAATTCACCGAACTCCAGGGCGAAATGGGCAAGGAATATGCCCTTCTCGATGGAGAGAAGAAGAATGTGGCCCAGGCCATTTTCGAACAGTACATGCCTCGCTTTGCGGGCGATATCCTGCCGCAGGAATCCATCGGCCGGGCTCTCTCCCTGGCAGATAAACTGGATAACCTGGCCGCTACCTTCCTCCGCGGACTCATTCCGACGGGCTCCCAGGATCCCTTTGCTCTCCGCCGCCAGACCATCGGCGCTGTCAATATCATTACAGACGGAAAGATTCACTGGGATATCAGAAGGGGCATTGAAAAGGCTCTCGAACTCCTTCCTGGCGAAGCGGACCAGAAGAAGACCGTCCTCTCCCAGGTGGAAGATTTCTTCCGTCAGAGAATCAAAGCCATCCTTCTGGATGAAGGCATTGCATACGATATCATTGACTCCGTCCTGGCAGGACCGGTGGATGATATTTATGCCATTTTCCTCAAAGCAAGAGCCATGGCGGAAAGCCATCTGAAAGAGGAAGCGGACCTTCGTCAGGCAGTGACCCGCCTTGCCAATATCACAAAAGGGAAGGTTGGCGGAGAAGTCAATCCGGCCCTCTTTGAAGACGAAGCAGAAAAGAATCTCCAGAGCGCACTTGAAAAAGTCACAACTGAAGTTTCCCCGCTCTTTGCAGCCTATGACTATGGGGCAGCCCTTCCGTTCCTGAAGGAACTCACCGCTCCGGTGAACGCATACCTGGATCAGGTCATGGTTATGGTCAAAGATGAATCAGTAAAGGCAAACCGTATTTCCCAGCTCAAAAAGACCCTTGCCCTCTTCGATACCTGGGGCGATTTCAGCAAACTGGTGTAATAGCCGTCAGCCTTTAGCCGTTAGCAGTTAGTTCATGGGGGAAAAGTCTTAGAACCGGAAACTCATGAAATAGAAATCAAAAAAGCTGATTGTCAGGAAATCCCGGCAGTCAGCTTTTTTGATGCAGGAAATATAAATGGCGCCTTCCTATATAAGGCGCCACCTTCACGGACCACGGATCACGAACCACGAACCGCAGGCTGCGACTCACGAGCCACGAACCGCGGGCTGCGAGCCACGAGCCACGAGCCACGAGCCACGAGTCACGAGTCACGAGTCACGATTGATAAACGTAAAAAACGAATGTGAGATAAGCGTATAACGGACTATTCCTTCTTTTCTCCCGATATATCAAACTCCAGTCCTTCCGCGGTTTCCTTCATCTCATTTTTAATCGTGCTTCCCGGGAACCACTGGATGCGCAGGGGCAGCTGGAAGATTTTCCGGAATTCCGGGATCAGGTGCTGTACTGCATGGGCCGGGACGTCAAAATTTTCCCGGTTCGTATAGATGCGAAGGTCCATGGCGTTCTTTCCGGAAGTGCAGATCATTCTGGTGATGCACTGTTCATGGCTTTCATCGAGCCCTTCGGCAAGGGCGAGGAAAAGGGAAAGCATGCGGACCTCTTTCATCTGGACTTCCGTGAGAATCCTGGCATGGCTGGCGCCTTTCAGGTATTTATTGGAGTAACCATGATGGAAAGCACAGACCAGGGCGCACATGATCTGTTCCCTGTGGGACCAGCCGAAAATATGGGCGTTGGCGGTGATGTAGGCACTGTGCCTGGCATGAGAGTAATAATTGACGATGGATCCCGTATCATGAAGGAATCCGGCAGCCGTCAGTATTTTTCTCATGCGGCCATCAAGACCATGCATTTTCTGCCACTGGTCAAACATGGAAAGGGCCATGGCTGTCACATAGGAAGTGTGGAAATCGTACTGGATGGGGAGGGTATAGAGATAATTCTTGACCGACCGGATCAGCATATCCTCCTTCCATTTTCCCTCTTTGTCATAAATGGGGTCATAGTAATGGAAGAAAAGTCCTTCACGGAGACCGCAGCCGGAAATAGTGAGGTAGGACGCTTTGGCCCGCCGTACGATTTCCTGGACCACCAAAGCTCCGGCCACGATGATATCTGCCCGCTCCTCGGAAAGACCGGAAATCCGCTTTCTTTCTTCGTAGGTTTTGTCGCAGATAGATTTCACCAGGGTAAAGAGACTTTCCACGGGAAGGTTGTAATTGTGCAGCTTCGGCAGGGGATAGGAGGAAGAGCGCTGATGGATCTTGGCCAGGTTTCTGACCGTGCCGCCTACGCCGATGACTTCCATGGGCTCTTTGGGAAACCAGGAGATTTTGTTGAGCTGACGCTGGATATAGTCCCGGATTTCAGAAATTTTGTCATAATCCACGGTGCCGGAGGATTGGAACATTTCCGTCAGCGTCACGGCGCCCATGGGAATGCTGACGGAATGAATCCGCTGCTTACCTCGGACGAGAGATATTTCCACAGAAGCTCCGCCCAGGTCAAAGAGGAGGAAATCTTTCCTGTCAATGGTGTGGATGACTCCCGAGAAGCCCAGGGCCGCTTCGGCTTTGCCGCTGATGATGGTCATGGGGATTCCCGTAGAAAGGCGGACCCTCCGAAGGAAAGAAGCGCCATTCACAGCATTCCGGACAGCTGCCGTAGCTACGGCTAAAACTTTTATGACTTTCTGTACTTTGATGATATGGGCATACACTTTGAGGCAGCTCAATGCCCGCTGCTGGGCCTCTTCCGTGAGGAGCCGGGTTTCCATGGTCATTCCTTCGGCCAGACGGATGGATTTCTTTTCCTGGTACACCAGTTTGTAGGATCCGTGCGGCCCGATCTGCATGATGACGAAACGGATGGAATTGGAACCCAGATCGATGATTGCTATTCGCTCCATGGTATCTCCTTTTGACGGCTTTCAGAAAAAAGGGAAATGAAAACCGGAAATATTTCCTATATTTTACAACATATGACAGGTTCATGGGGGAAAAAGACTCCTGATTACAGGAATTTTACAATTCATTTTCTTTTATCGGGCCCTATAAAAGGCTTCTCTCGCAGGGAAGGGGACAGGGGATTGAAAACCGCACAAAGCATTCGAAAATATGTTAAAATAATATAAAAAGTAGATAATTGATTTTCTTTGCTCCAAAGAAAATCATCGGTAAAGATGTCGATTTTTTACACGGGTTTTACCTTTGTGGTGTAATGTTAAATGGAGAAGGTAAACTCGATTTTTATATGGAAACGGGGGCTCGTTATGTCGGAACAAAAGCCGCTCATGTATGGCATCATCCACATCGGATCGTCCAGCCTGTCCATGCGCATCGTGCAGTATACGGACATCAGGCACATCCAGGTGGTGGAGTCGGTCAAGAAAGATACAACTTTCGGGGAAGAAGTATTCCTTCACAAGAAACTGTCTTTTCCGTCCATTAAAAAGCTCTGCGGTATGCTGCTGGGGCTGAAACAGCTCATGGTGGATTATCAGGTGAAGACCTATGCCGTCTATGCCACGGCCACTCTTCGCGAAGCGGAAAATTGCCGCTCCATCCTGGATCTGATCCGGGTGAGCACGGGATTCCATGTGCAGGTCATCGATATGCCTCAGGAAATCTATTTCAAGCATTTCGGCCTGCAGTATAAATTCAAGTATTTCAACCGGGATGAAGGGGACCGGCTGGGGAAGAATTTCCTCTTTGTCGATATCACTTCCGGCTGCGTAGGCCTCACGATCTGGGAAAACGGGACGTTATGCTATCAGCACAATGTACACATCGGCACGCTGCGCCTTCTGGAAGCCTTTAAACTGAACCAGCGGGATTCCATCGATTTCCCCAGGGCCCTGGGCCAGTACATCCATGCCATCATGGAGCCTTTATGGGTGACCATCCGGAAATACGATATCGATACACTCATCCTTTCCGGCCGCGAAGCACGGATTATCGGCAGTCTCATGAATCTGGACATGGAGCAGACGATTGTCGAAGTGACTCCGGAAAAACTCCTGAACTGCTATGACGAAGTGGGTTCCCTTTCCTCGTCCATGGTCATGCAGAAATACCATATGGATGAATCCAATGCGGCCGTCGTAGCGCCGACCATTCATATTTATCAGGAAATTCTGGCCAATGTACCGGTGAAAAATGTGGCCATGATGGGTATGACCTTCATCGAAGCGGTGACCCTTTTCTATGGGGCCATGAAGACAAGAGACCCGGCCCTTTCCTACATGCGGGCCCAGAATCTGGAACTCACCCGGTCCATTGCCGCTGATTTCTACTATGAACCGGAACATGCGAAGGCCATGGAGCTTTACAGTTACCAGATTATCCGTGCCTTTGACAAATACAACGGTCTCAATGAACGAGATGAATTCCTGCTCCGCATGGCCATCATCCTTTACCAGGTGGGGAAATATGTAAACCTTCTCGGCTCTTCGGCTACGGCCTGGAATATCATCCGGGGGACCGATATCTTCGGCATTACGGATAAGGAAAAAGATATCGTGGCCTGCATCGTGTACTATGATCACAAAGGCATGCCCAGCGATGATGACGAGCCTTTCCGGATCCTGTCGGAACCGTCGAAAATGACGGCCCTCCGGCTCATCGCCGTTTTCCGCCTCGTTCGGGCCATGGATATGTCCAGGAAACAGAAACTCCGGGACGTGACGGCCCGCATCGTAGGGGATTCGCTCCTCATTGAATACGAAAGTGATGAGAATACAGCCCTGGAAACATGGATTTTTGATAAAGAGAAAGAACTTTTTGAAAATATCTTTGGCATGGAAGCCAAGCTTGAGCGGAGGTAATTATGGACGTGGATGTAAATGATCACAAATATTACCTGAACCGGGAACTGTCCTGGCTTCAGTTTAACCGAAGAGTGCTGCAGGAAGCAGTGGATCCGAACAATCCCCTTCTGGAGAAATTGAAATTCCTGGCCATTACCAGCTCCAATCTGGACGAATTCTTCATGATCCGCGTGGCCGGCCTGAAACATCAGAAAGAAAACGGCGTGAAACGGCGGGACATCGCCAATATGACCGCCGAAGAGCAGCTGGAAGCCGTTTCCGAAGGAAGCCAGCGGCTGGTGGCCTGCCAGTATCGTTACCTGAAAATGATCCTGAAAGAACTGGAAACGGAAGGCCTTTATTTCATCAATCCCGATGAAGCCACTCCCCGTCAGGAAAAATGGCTGGATGACTATTTCGAAAGACAGATTTTCCCGGTGGTCACTCCCATGGCCGTGGACTCCTCCCATCCATTCCCCTTCCTTGCCTCCAAGAGTCTGAACATCGCCCTCCTTCTGGAGAGAAATGAAAGAAATCTGGATGTGGATGAGGAAAATGATATCGACATCAAGACGGCCATTGTACCGGTTCCGTCAGTATTGCCCAGAATCATCCGCCTTCCGGACAATCCGGAAAATCCGTCCCGCCATGATTTCGTCTTCCTGGAACAGGTCCTCTGCCATTTTGCGGCCCGCCTTTTCATCGGCTATGACCTTCTGGAAGCAAGACTTTTCCGCATCACCAGAGATGCCGATTTGAATCTGGATGAAGAAGATGCCCAGGATTTGGTCGTAGAAGTGGAAAAACAGCTGAAAAAGCGGCAGCGCGGCGAAGCGGTACGACTGGAATTCCAGGTCGGGGCGAGCCGTTTCATGCGCCGTTTCATGACCAGTGAAATGAATCTGGGAGCCGAAGATATGTATGAAATCGACGGCCCTCTCGATATGACCTGTTTCTTCTCCTTCTGTGGGATTAAAGGATATGACCGGCTCCGCTATCCCGAAGCCCATCCTCATCATCCCTGGTCCATGCTGCAGATGGAAAAGAACAACAAGACAAATATTTTCGACATGATTCGGGAAAAGGACCTGCTGGTCCATCTGCCCTATGAATCCTTCGATGATTCTGTGGTCAATTTCGTGGCATCCGCTGCCATAGATCCCAATGTACTTGCCATCAAGCAGACACTGTACCGTGTTTCCTCCTCCAGCCCCATCATTCAGGCCCTCGAAAAAGCGGCCCAGAACGGCAAACAGGTCACGGTCCTCATGGAAGTGAAGGCCCGTTTTGATGAAGCCAATAACATCCTCATGGCAAGAAGACTGGAAAAAGCGGGAGCCCACGTCATTTACGGTCTTGTAGGACTCAAGACCCACTCCAAGTGTACCCTCATTATCCGAAGAGAAAAGGATGGCATCCGCCGCTACGTCCATGTGGCTACAGGCAACTATAATGCTTCTACGGCGAAACTCTATACGGACCTTGGTATCTTTACCTGCAATGACCGGTTCGGCATGGATGCATCGGCCTTCTTCAATCTCCTTTCCGGCTATTCGGATCCGCCGATCTGGGACTCCTTCATCGTGGCGCCGATCAATATGAGACAGCGCTGCGTGGAACTCATCGACCGGGAAATCGAATTTGCCAAACGGGGCGAACCGGCCCATATGATCGCGAAAATGAATTCCCTCCTCGATAAAGGAATCATTGCGAAACTCTATGAAGCTTCCATGGCAGGCGTAAAGATTGAACTCATCGTCCGCGGAATCTGCGTCATCAAACCGGGCATTCCGGGAATCAGTGAAAATATCACCATCAGAAGCCTGGTAGGACGGTTCCTGGAACACAGCCGGGTCTTCTGGTTCCTCAATGGGGGCAGAGAGGAAATATACATGGGCTCTGCCGACTGGATGCCCAGAAACCTCAATGACCGCGTGGAACTGATGATTCCGGTGAAAGACCCGGACCTCTGCAAGAGGCTGAAAGACATGGTGGAGAGGGAACTCTCGGACAACCAGAAAGCCCACATCATGCAGCCTGACGGCACCTGGATCAAGACCATTGCGCCGGCGGACAAAGTGGGGGCCCAGGATTCCTTCCAGAAACTGGCGGAGAAGCGGGACGAAGAAAGTGAAATGACCCTGGCCCAGAAGATGGAGCCTTATGTACCGGTATTCGGCAAACGATAATTTTATATCCTGTAAAAAAGAAGCCCGGAGAAATGTGGAAATCATTTCTCCGGGCTTTTTTGATGGAAATAGAAGCGCCTTCACCGGGCTCCAAGCAAAATGAAAACTCTCAAAAACGGGCTCTGCTACCCCTTGTATAGGCAGCCCCATAAAAGGGGAAAATTTTCCCTTATCTTGGGGATGAGGCAAATTGTGCCTTTGTTTAATTTTTTTCAAATAAACTTTTTCCTGAAATTCCGCAGCCCGCAAAAACGTCGAAAATATCTGAAATTTCATGATTCTCTCCATAGCCCGGATGTTATGAAATTCTGCTGCGGCAGGAGTAAAATGAAAGGGGCAGCAGATAACAAAAACTACATATTTACCACTTTCGATTTTAAAAGGATGTTATTTTGGGAATAGCCCTGCTAAATGCCTATAGTTTTCATTCATATTTCCCACAAATAACAAAAATACCAACGAACGAAAGTTTTATAGACGGGAAAATATGGGACAAAAAAGGGCAACCCCTTTTCCGGACAATTTCTTTACAAGGGCTTACAAATTTTACGCAAACGATGCTGCTTCGGCTGAAGAAGTACGATAATCACTTAAAAAAATCACCATTGCAAAATAAGCGGAAATAGTGAGTGTCTCCTGTATAAAGACAGTGTTTACAATTCTATAAAACGAAAAAATCAGATTTTATCGTATAAAATTATGATTGTATTCTATGGATATTCATTTTCAAACGCCCTATTTTATTGTCTTGCCAATAATATAAATCCGATAAATACTGCATAAATGACCGTTTCTAAATATGTTAACCGACGTAAATTTGACAAAATGTCTCTCTATGGTAGAATACAACCCATAGGAGAGAGACATATGAAACATTCAACATTTGAAAAAGCCGCAAAGGCTATGACCTGTTCCCTGCTTCTCTTATCTATGGCAGCACACACTGACCTGGCTATGGCCTTCGGCTTTGGCCTGAATCATGAAGAGAAAGTGGTGACGGTCTACGACGGACTGGACAAAAAAATAGTGAGTACGGCAGCCGGGAATTTCAAGCAGATCCTGGCAGACCTGGGACTCAGCCTGAGCTCCTACGACAAGTACTGGACAAGTTCGGAAGATGTGAAAGATGGATCTATTATGGTGGTAGAGAGGGCAGTGCCCGTTACCATAGTAACTGCGAAAAATTCGCGGATCATCTATACCACGAAACAGACTGTCCAGGGGGTTGTGAACGAGGCGGGCTTCGACTGGCGGAAAATGATGCCCATCGAAGACGGCATGATGAAAGTCAGTCAGGGCATGCAGATTCATGTGGTGCCCTACACGGCAAAAATGGTGAACCGCACGGAGTCCATGCCCATCCATTACAGGAAATGGTATGATGCCAGCCTGAAACCGGGAGAGAAAGTAGTGGTGGAAGAAGGTATCCCGGGCAGACGGCAGGTGGAAATGGAGGAATTTGTTTCCGACGGCAAGATTATTAAGACTACTGAGGCCTATGTGAAAGTGCTGGATCCCGGAATTCCGGGCATCATGAAGACCGGCGACATGGAAGGCACGGAAGGCATTGTGAGGATCATGAACGCCAGCGCCTACCATCCTTCTGACGGAAACGGTTATGGCATTACGGCCACCGGTACGAGAGCGGGCCATGGGACGATTGCCGTAGACCCGAGGGTCATACCGCTGGGTACGAAGGTATATATCCCCAAATACGGTCATGCCGTGGCAGCAGATACAGGCGGAGCCATTATCGGTGAACGCATTGATCTCTGCATGGAAACCTTCGAAGAATGCTACAAGTTTGGCCGGCAGAACGTGGAAGTTTTTGTGAAATACTGATGAATTTATGATTTTTTCCACTTGTGAAACAAGTGTCCTATATATGGCAGCGCATCCGGCCCCCGGACGGGAATATAGAGATGCATCGTTGAGACTGAAAATAAAACAATTCTACGAATCGTTATGAACCATATACAAAAGAGACGACTTTGAAAAAAGCCGTCTCTTTTATTTTGCTCTTATGACACAGGCCCTGTCCAATCTGCAGAATCAATTTCTATTTCCAACTGAAAGGGCTCCTTCTTCTTCAGCCCCCTCCTGAGAGATGGCAGCCAATCACTAACGGCTGACGACCAACGGCTAACTTCTAACGGCTGACAACCAACGGTTAACTTCTAACGGCTAATAATTGATGGCTTATGCTTCCATTTCCCTGTTCATTCTGCTCTTTACCTTTCCTCTCAAAATCCGTATGATATAATACCATGTAGGAGGAATTATGCTGACTATTACTATCGCAATCATCGTCACCATTCTGGACCAGCTGGTGAAGTGGCTGGTGCAGACAGAGATGGACCTGGGAGAGACCATTCCCGTGATTCCCCATATTTTCCATCTCACCTATATTCATAACCCTGGCGCCGCCTTTGGCATCCTGCCTCACCAGGAATGGTTTTTCCTGGCCATCGTGGTGGTTCTTTTCGGGGCCTATTTCGTCATGAGAAAGAAGATTCCGCAGAAGCCGGTTTATTTCCCGATGGCTGTAGCCATGCTGCTGGGGGGAGCCCTGGGAAATGCCATCGATCGGGTTCGGTACGGCAGTGTGGTGGATTTCTTTGATTTCCGCATCTGGCCTATTTTCAATGTGGCCGATATTTTTATCTGCGTCGGCGTGGCGCTCATCGTATTTTATTTCTGGAGGCACAACTGATGAATCAGATTACCTGCCATATTACGGATCAGGAAGAAGGGGAACGGCTGGACCAGGTCCTGAAGGATGCCTCCGGTCTCACCCGTTCGGAAGTACAGAAGTGGGTCAAGGAGGGCAGGGCCATCCTTCTGCCTTCGAAAATGATTCGTCCCAATTACCATGTCAAAGCAGGGGATGAAATTTCCTTTTCCTGGGAAGAAAAAGAGGAACTCACCCTCATTCCCCAGAATATTCCCCTGGATATTCTTTATGAAGACGATGATATGATCGTCATCAATAAGCCAAGAGGCATGGTGGTCCATCCGGGAAGCGGCAATCCCGACGGAACCCTGGTGAATGCCCTTCTCTATCATTGTGGAAATACGCTTTTTGAAGCCTGCGAAGATCCCATCCGTCCGGGCATCGTCCATCGGCTGGACAAAGATACGTCCGGCGTCATGGTGGCTGCCAAATCGGCCCGTGCCTTTCCTGTGCTGAAAGAAGAAATCGGGTCCCATGAAGCCCAGCGCCATTATGTGGCCCTCGTTCATGGACAGATGGAAGGAAATAAGGGAGTCATCCGGCTGCCCCTTGGCCGGAGCACGAAAGACCGGATGAAATGGGAGGTGGACCCCAAGACGGGAAAACCGGCGGTGACCCATTTCAAAGTCCTTGAATTCATGAATCATTACTCCTGGCTGGAACTGAAACTGGAAACCGGAAGGACCCACCAGATCCGCGTCCACATGGCTCATATCGGTCATCCCGTGGTGAATGATCCCCTCTATGGCTGGAAAAAGGACAGTTTCCCCATCGAAGGCCAGGCTCTTCACTCCAGGACCCTTGACCTGAAACATCCCGTCACCGGAGAGCTCATGCACTTCGAAGCTCCCATTCCGGATGATCTTGCCCTCTGTGTGGACATGGCACGAAAAGGAGAAAAATAATGGAAACGCGGACCATTCACGTTCCCGGGTTTACGATTGGCACGGCAGAAGACCGGGAAGGACTGACGGGAGTCACCGTCATTCTGGCACCCAAAGAAGGAGCTTCTGCAGGAGTTGACGTCCGGGGCTGTGCGCCGGGCACCCGGGAAACAGACCTTTTAAATCCCATCAAGACAGTACAGCAGATCCATGCCGTCGTCCTGTCTGGCGGATCGGCCTTTGGCCTCGAAGCTGATTCCGGCGTCATGCGATACCTTTCCGAAAAAGGCATCGGTTTTGAGGTGGGAGATGTGAGAGTCCCCATCGTCTGCGGAGCCGTCCTTTTTGACCTTGGCATCGGGGATCCCCATGATTTCCCGGACCTCTGGATGGGGTATGAAGCAGCCATGAAGGCAGGAAAAGAATTTCCCGTGGGCTGCTATGGGGCCGGTACCGGGGCGACTGTGGGCAAACTGACGGGCCCGGACCATGCCATGAAGAGCGGCGCCGGCTATGCGGAACTTACCCTGGAAAGCGGACTCTGCGTGGGAGCTTACATGGCCGTCAATGCGTGCGGTGAAATTTATGAGGGAAATGAAATCCTCGCCGGAGCCCTGGCAGAAGATGAAAAAACCATCATTTCCAGCCATGACCTCATGCTGAAAGGTTTCAAACGGATTCTGGGTGGAAATACGTCCATCGGCTGCGTCATGACCAATGCGAAACTGACAAAAGCGGAATGTACTGCCATTTCCGGCATGGCCCATGACGGATTTGCCCGGGCCATCCGTCCCGTCCACACCACCATGGATGGAGATACGGTTTTCACCATGGCCTCCGGAGAAATGGAGGCTCCTGTGGATACGGTAGGGTACCTTGCGGAAGAAACCATCCGTCTGGCCATTCTCGATGCGATAAAGACAGCGGAACCCATGGGCGGGCGGCCGGGCTGGAAAAGTTTCCACCCCTGAGTCATACTGTATTATAAACATTTCCCGGGAACCAGGCCATTTTACCCGGGAATCGATGAGTTGACAAAAATATTTCTTTAATTTACAATATATGTTGCCCTTAAAAGGGGATGTACCGGTTTCGACAGGAGTTTCTGGTTCATAGATAGCGAGTCGGGATTCCATCTACCCCGTTAAACGGTGGAAAACCTTAAACGCAAAACGTGATTTTGCTTTAGCAGCCTAATCTGCTAATGTCCCCGGAAGTATTCCTATGACTTTCGGCTGACATCAACCAATAGGATACCAATGAGGGAGCTCTCGGGACCTCTGCGGGAAACCAATTCCGGGATCGGCAAAGGCAGTTTGTTCCTGTACGATACTTTGCCTAAACCTCAAACAGGTAACTGCACTCGGAGAAGTTTATGGGACAGGCTTTTTGGACAGGGGTTCGACTCCCCTCATCTCCACCAGTACAAGCAGGCGCTTTCGGAAGAAGGCGCCTTTTTTATGGTCAGGATAAATCGAGAATAATCAATATTGACAAAGCTTAGTACATCGAATATAATAAATATAGATAAAATAATTTAAGAATTTGTAAGGAGTGATAGCAAATGATGGCCCCCATTACCGGTACTGCCAATATTGAAAAAGTCCTCAACGAAAAAGACGTGATTCTTGGCTTCTCTGCACCCTGGTGCCCATACTGCCGCCGCCTGCGCCCCATGATTGAAAAACTTTCCACTGAAATCCCAACCAATATTTATGGAATCAATACGGATGAAGATGAAGAAATCACTGCCCGTTATGATGTGGAAGTCATTCCTACCCTCATCCTGTTTCATGAAGGAAAAGAAGTCCGCCGCATCATCGGAGATGGCAGCGTAGGTCCGGACGAACTGAAAAAATTCGCCGGTGCAGAATAAGGCTCATTCAAACAGGACAGACTGATTCATGGCACATCCCGCAGGGATGTGCTTTTTCATTACCGCGCCGAACAGCATGATTTTGATCGAACCGGGCCGGGGGCACCAAAATGTTTAACTTTACTGTCGCAATCGTGTTAAAATAAAAATGGAATCATTTACAAAAAAGAAAGGAGGAAGCGCCATGGACCAGAATATGAAAGCCCTGTCCAAAGAAGAACTGGTGAGACTGGGGCTCCAGTACCTGAAAATCCATAACTGGGGCAGGGGGATGGAATATCTTTCCCATGCAGCCCGGCAGGGAAGCAGCAAGGGAGCCAATGAACTCTTCAAGCTGGGCAAATCCTTTTATGACAAGAAATATTTCCCCGAAGCCATTGAATGCTTTGACGTTCTGTCAGAAATGGGTCATGGGGAAAGTTCCCTGTACCTGGGAAAAATGTACCAGCAGGGCCTTGGCTGCCATACGGATATCCAGGCGGCCTTCGATTACTACGCTTCCGCCTACCAAAATGGAAGTGCCCTGGGCGCCCTCAGGGCCGGGCAGCTCATGATGGGCGATGCCATGCGGTCCCGGAAGGTGAGAGAAATTGCTATTTCCTGGTTTGACGAAGCCATCAAGGGCGGCGTTTATGAAGGCTATGCGGAAATAGGAAGACTGTACCTTGAAAATGATAATTTTGATTTCGTGAAAGGTCCGGACAAGGATAATAAGACGGCCCTCTCCTGGTTTCTCCGGGGAGCCATCCATGGAGACAATCGCTCCAGAGAACTGGCGGCAGAATGTTTCATGAAAGGCAAAGGGACCGCTCCAAACCCCAAACGGGCACTGGAGCTATGCCATCAGGCCTTTCATGACGGCAGCGTTTCCGTCTGCTTCAAACTGGGAGAATGGTATTCCGAAGGCAGGGGCGTGAAAAAGAATCTTTCTCTTGCCCTGGCCTGGTACCTGAAAGGCTATGAGCGGGGCGATGAACGGGGAAAATATGAAGCCGGACGCATATCCTACCTGCTGGGTCGGATTCCGCCGGGAGGACATCAATCTCCGGAAGAAAGACAGAAATCCCTGAACTACCTGCGCCAGGCCGCCGAATACGGCTATGCGGAGGCCTGGTTTGAACTGGCAGAAGCGTCAGAACAGGAAGGCGACGAAAAGACCGTCGAAAAATTTCTCCGTAAAGGCATGAATGCAGGGAGCGAAGAATGCCGTACAAAACTCATGATTTACTATAACCGCCATGCCTCCAAACTGATTCAGGAAGTGCGGAAAGCCACGACGCCGGAAGCCATGCAGAAATCAGGCGGGAGCGAAGAGGAAATCCTTGACTATGTGAACCTGAAATACAAAGAAGCAGTCTACTGGCTCAAAAAGGCGGCCAACGTGGGAGACGTAGACTCCTGGGCCATCCTTGCCAATATGTACCTTTACGGGGGAGACCAGCTGGGGGTGACGGAAAAAGATTTCCTGAAAGCCGCAAAAAACGGGACTACTGCAAAAAGTCTCGACGTGCGCCCGCTCCTCTGGATGTATTACGCCGGGCCGGAACCGGTGAACGGAGAATGTTTCCATAAGGAAAATCCAAGAAAAGCCTACCTTCTGGCCAAGGAACTGGCCCACGAAGGAGACCGGAACTTCATGAAAATCCTTTCCGACTACTATGCCACCGGCTATGGGACCTACCTCTCCCCTAGACTGGCGGAAAAGTACGCCGGTATTTCCGGCTATAAACCCTCGGGAAAAGGAAATACCTGATCAAACCGGCCGTATATCCGGAAATATAAGAAATAAAAATCCCCTCAAAGCGGACGTCTTTTGCCATATAAAGACGCCCGTTTTTTATGTCAGAAAATAAAAAAAGCCGCCTGTCAGGAATGTGACAGACGGCTTTTGGGCAGCAAAACAAGTCCTCCCGTAAATGAGGGATGAAGGATATCCGAGATCCCGGAATTCCGGATCATGACTTATC
>DKQZ01000099.1:0-28317 GCA_002471975.1 Dialister sp. UBA7295
AGGGAACCATATCCTTCCCGGGCTTCCCGGAATGACCCCCGATTTCCCCGACATCCCCGATTCAAAAGCTTCCTGAATTGATGATCTGCCAAGTTCTCCCAAAATAAAACACAATAAAAAAACTGCAGTCTTCACTGCAGTTTTTTTATGAAAATCATTATTTTCTTTCTTTAATTCTTGCTGCTTTACCGGACAGGCCGCGGAGATAGAACAGTTTAGCGCGACGAACGATGCCGTGACGCTTTACTTCGATCTTGTCCAGACGCGGGGAATGAACCAGGAATGTTCTTTCAACGCCTACGCCGTAGGAAATACGACGAACGGTGAAAGTTTCTCTGACGCCTTCGTTTCTTCTTGCGATAACGACGCCTTCGAATACCTGAATACGTTCGGTCTTGCCTTCAACGACCTTTACGTGGACTCTTACGGTGTCCCCCGGGCGGAATTCAGGAATGTCCTTGCGGAGCTGTTCATTTTCCAGTGTTTCGATAATATTCACGATCTTTTCCTCCTTCTCACAAGACATTCATGCCGATCGCTTTTGGCAGAGGACTGTCCAGACTAACAGTACTATTGTATCACCGGACTGCCGGAATGGCAATCAAAATCAGGATACAAGTTGCTGAATGCTTGACTATTGTATCATATGAGACCAAGCGGGGCAAGGACTTTTTATAAAAATGTTGAAGAAGTGATCAGTTAGCAGCTGGCAGTCAGCAGAGGACCGTCCGCGCCGGGAAACTGTAGATTGATGGCTAAGCCAATGGGTAACAGGCAAGGCCCGGGAGGCTTTCTTTGGGGAAAACCATCCACCGTGGTTAATGGGTTATTTCCCGTACTTTCTTCTGAAAGGAAACCAACTGTGCGAAAGACTGTACATTGGGGAATAGTTAATACCGCGCCTGTGCAGAACCCCCATACAAACTCGTGCCGCATGGGCGGCACACCTTCACGGACCACGGAGCACGGGCCACGATCCTCTTACGTCAGGAAATGATACGCCCCGCCTGCGCAGAGCCCTATAAAAATTCGTGCCGCGAAAGCGGCACACCTCTCCGAAATCCCAAATCTGCAGTCCGAAATCCGTCATCACTGAAAGTAAAAGAACGCCCTCCTGCAGAGGACGTTCTTTCTCATCAGAGCCCGGCCATGGGCATTGCCTGTTTCTTAAGTTTTTTCAGCGCTTTTCCTTCGATCTGGCGGATGCGTTCACGAGTAACCCCGAAGTGCTTGCCTACTTCTTCGAGGGTCCTCGGTGTGCCGTCATCCATGCCGAAGCGGAGAGCCAGGACGCCTTTTTCCCTTTCGGTCAGGGTATCGAGCATCTTGTAGACCTGCTCTCTTCTCATGGTTGCTGCTGCTTCTTCTTCCGGAGACGCGGTTTTCTGGTCTTCAATGAAGTCTCCCAGATGGGAGTCTTCTTTTTCGCCAATCGGGGTTTCCAGGGAAATGGGATCCTGGGCCGCCTTCTTGGCTTCCCGGATTTTCTCCACGCTGATCCCCATCTCTTTGGACAGCTCCTCATTCGATGCTTCCCTGCCATGTTCCTGCAGAAAACGGCGGCCCACACGGTTCATCTTATTGATGGTTTCCACCATGTGAACCGGTACGCGGATCGTCCGTGCCTGGTCCGCGATGGAGCGGGTAATGGCCTGGCGGATCCACCAGGTTGCATAGGTAGAGAATTTATATCCCTTGGTGTAATCGAATTTGTCCACTGCCTTCAGGAGTCCGATATTTCCTTCCTGGATCAGGTCAAGGAAGGGCATTCCGCGGCCCGGGTATTTCTTGGCGATGGAAACGACAAGGCGGAGATTGGCATTGGCCATTTCTTTCTTTGCCTCTTTTGCCGCATCCTTTTCTTCCTGGGTGGCGCCGCTTTTCTTGCCTTTTTCAATGATCTTGGCCAGTTTCATTTCCTGGTCGGCGCTCAAAAGAGGATTTGCCCCGCATTCGCGAAGGTAAAGCCGTACCGGATCGCTGATTCCACCGGCTGCCACGCTATAATCGGCATCTTCGGCATTCTGATTTTCATCAGCATTCCAGTTTTTATCTTCTTCGAGGTCGTCGCCTTCTTCCATGAGCAGTTCTTCATCGACCAGATCATCCTCATCAGGAAGTTCTCCGTTGAAGTCTGCGTCATCAGGCTCTTCATCTGTCATTTCATCTTCATCATAAACAATGTCGATATGATGTTCATTCAGAAGATTATAAATCCCATCCAACTGTTTCGGCGTCAATGATTTTTCTTTCACGAAACGGCTGATTTCATTGGTGGAAATATTGCCGTCTTCATTGACCCTGTCCTGCAGTTCTTTTAGCCACTCTGCCAGCTGTGCTGCCTTAGCTGCCAAATAGGGACACCTCCTCAGACTTCCAGGCATCTCAGATGCCCAATACAATACTTTTCTTCCATACTCCCAGGACGCCCCGTTTTTTATTGTTTCCTGCTCCCGTAGAAGCCATTTGGGCATAGCTGTCCTGTTCTTATAAGTCAGATAGTCATGATATCACAGATTATTTCAAATTGCAAGAGCTTTTTGGAAATATTTTTGAAATATTTTGAAAAACAGTGATCCGTTCACGATTGGCAGATGATCATCTATGCAGGGAAACTGTTCCTGGAGGTTAACAGTCAATCGCAGGGCAGCCTTATTTCGAAAGGGAACTATCTTATGAAGAACTGTACATTGGGGTTAATGAGTCAATGGCTGATGGCTGAGGGGTGCTGTTTCATCCATGTTTCCCCTGTCCCCATAAAAAATCGTGCCATGAGTGCGACACTTTCACGGACCACGGATCACGGGCTGCGAAAGGGACAAGTGCCTGAAATCATCTTGCCCCGAAATGGAGCAGTGCAAAGTAAAAAGGCATTCCTTTCGGAATGCCTTTTTGGTGACCCAGGAGGGATTCGAACCCACGACCCACCGCTTAGAAGGCGGTTGCTCTATCCAGCTGAGCTACTGAGCCATAGTTTGGTCGGGGCAGCCGGACTCGAACTGGCGACCCCCTGCTCCCAAAGCAGGTGCGCTACCAACTGCGCTATGCCCCGTGATACTTAGATATTTTATTACAATTTATCCCTTTCGTCAAGGAGCATTTTAGGGAATTTTTGAGGCTGTATTTCCATTTATTCCGTTGACTGTACTGAAAAGTTATCAGTTCGCAGAATCTCATCCGTGCCGTAGAACTGTCTATGAAGGTAAATGATTCGTGCCCCGCTTGTGCAGAGTCCCCATATAAACTTGCGGCCATCAGGCCGCCTCCTTCCCGATCACCCCGACAACCCCGATTCTCCCGATATTCCCAAGTAAAAAGTTAATCATTATATAGTTTTCTTTCCTAAAAATAGTTCCTCACACCTTCTTATGCCCCACGTCTTCCGCTTTGACTTTCCCCAGATAGATGCAGCCGATGATCCAGGCCACATAATCATCTATGGGGACGGGCACGGTGCGCATGCCTTTCGGGATGAGTCTGGCCAATCCCCTGGCGGGATGGTCTTTCCAGTATTGCTGCTCCCCCATCTCGGTGGTGTATTTTTCATTCACCAGAATGACGGGAATGTCCATATCCAGTTTCTTCAGAAGGGTTTCTGCCCGGTTTTTCATGATTTCATGGCGGGTGCCGTTACCCATGATGAAAGCCCGGGGGTTGTATTTCTTTAAAAGCGGGCTGATTTCTTCTTCAAACTGGGGAGTGGGAACCACTTTCTTCCATACCGGGGTTCCATCTTCTTCCACCAGGGATACGCCGGTTTTATCCTTGCCGGGGTCTGCGGCGATAATCATGGTTTGTCTTCCTTTCTATCCACCCGGACGTCAATGACCAGCGGTCCCTGGGAATATACGTCCCTCACCGCGGTCACCGTCAGGGTGCACCGCCCGCCGTATTCTTTGACTTTCTGGATGACTCCCATCAGTTCCTGCCCTTCCAGGACTCCCACATTGCCGGTAATCGGATCCGGAAGCACCCCTTTGGACTGGGCATAATGGTTCAGGTCTTTCAGGAAGCGGAGTACCTGGAGTTCGTAGTTCTTTATGTTCCGATAATTGTCCAGATTGCCTTTATAAATGGTTTCTCCTTTGCTGAAGATGAGTCTGCTGTCATGGATATCAAAGTCAATGACAAGCCGTTCCCCGCGGATGAGATTCTGGGCTGCCACGACGCGGACCAGTTTCTTGTTTTTGGCTTCCATCACCTGATTTACCGCATCATCGAAATCGGCCTGACTGATGCGGATGAGATTTACGTTTTCATCAGAAATATTCATCTGCTGCTTCAGCATGGTATTGATATCATTGAGCACACTGTCGAGCACCTGTACGGACTGCTCCCGGGTCATGTGTTCATCCACGGTGACGGAAGTGATGAGCTGACCTGCCTGCAGCATGACCTGTCCCTCTCGGAGGGCATAGATATTCTTGATCAGGGCCT
This sequence comes from Dialister sp. UBA7295, assembly GCA_002471975.1. Classification (GTDB taxonomy): domain Bacteria; phylum Bacillota; class Negativicutes; order Veillonellales; family Dialisteraceae; genus Dialister. The sequence continues at coordinate 4,438 of DKQZ01000099.1, forward strand.
GTTTTTCATCGTTCAGGTTGGAAATATTCTGATTCAGTTCCTTTTTCGTCTGTTCCAGGGCTTCAATTTCTTCAGCCGACTTCTCTACTCCTGCCTGAGCTTCGTCATAGGCCTGCTGGACGGAGGCAAGTTCGCTTTCCATGTAGAGTCTCTGGCTCTCTACCCGGTCAAGCTCTTTCGACGTTTCCTCGGACTTTTTCGTCACGTCCTCGTATTCCTTATTCCTGGCTTCCAGCTGCATCTTCCCTTGTTCCAGTTCCCGGTTCTTCACCCTGATTTCCTGGTTCAGACTGTCCATTTCCGCCTGCAGCTGAGACAAGCCGAAAAGAGCGACCCGCACATTTTCATTGACTACGGCCAGGACGGCAATGGTAGTAAAGGAAATCAGGACACCGGAAATGATGGTGACGATGACAGACGTATATTTCGGGCGCAGTCCAAAAAGAGTCAGCCTTTTCTTGCCGACTTTCGAACCGATCCGGTCTCCCAGGAATGCGATAGCCCCGCCCATGATGATGAGGACGAGGAACATGACTGCACCGATAAACATGGAAGCGCTCCCTTCTTTTTAAAATTCATATTTATTTAATTATACCCTTTTTGGCGGGTAATGGGTAGGCACGGTTTTCACTCTTTCCGTATCGGTGGACGGAGAGCCTGATCCCGGTCTGAAAAACGTGAAATCACCTTGTTCTCTTAAGGATAAATAAATTTAATTGATTTCTAATGATACAAAACCGCTTTTTTCCTACTATATGTATAGGAAGCAAAAAAGAGCGAGGCCTCGGGATGAGGTCCATCAGAATCCGCCAGGCGCCCTGAAATTTAAGGTGGATCCGGACTTACGCCCACGTGCTCTTTGAACTTTCTATCCTCGAGGATGTCATACTTCCAAAGTAGTTAAAAGCAAACAAGTCCCCCCTCAAAAGGAAACAGGAAAACGAACGACCGGCCGCTCCGGCAGCATGCTGTTCCTCACGAAGCACTGCGCTCCCGATAATCAGTCATGAACCGGAATTCCGGGATCCCGGATGTTCTCCATTCCAATGCGGGAGGACTTGTTCTGGTGTCCAAAAAGCCGTCTGTCACATTTGTGGCAGGCGGCTTTTTGGCTTTAGTGATCAGTGAGCAGTTCCCAGTTATCAGTAAAGGCGGCCCGCGCCAAAATTGGAAGCGGGCCTGTTTCTATATATGGCTGTATGCACTTGAATAGCCATGATATGAACTTTCAACATGCGGTTTTCCTGAAGGCCATTTTCCATCCGGAATACAGATCTCCTGCAAGCAAAAATGAGCCCTTTCTTTCGAAAGGACTCACTAATGACTGACAGCCAGTGGCTGAAATCCGGCTATCTGTCTACCCGGCGGATAAGCCAGCAGCCACAGATGAGGGCAATGAAGTTCGGCAGCCATACGGCCGGAATGGCCGGAAGGGCATGACCTTTTCCCAAAGCTTCCAGGAAGGTCATGACGGCATAGTAAACGAAGATGATGACTACGGAAATACCGAAACCGATGGAAGAGGAGGAACGCTGTTTCTGCACGCCCAGCGGCGCCCCGGCGATGGCAAAGACGAAGGATGCCATGGGGAGGGAGAAGCGGCGATGAATTTCCATGATGAGCGGGGTCGTATCCGCATGAGCGGCCTGGTAGGCTTTCTTGGCCAGCAGCAGTTCGCGAATGGTCATTTCATCATAATTTTTCTTTTCCTTCGGGATTTCATCGGGAGACTGGGCATAGGGGATTTCCTGATGGTCGAAGTGCATCATGCGATCCACACCGTCACCGGTCAGATCATAGATGACGCCGTCTTCCATGATCCATACGCCGTTACGCCATACGGCTTTCGGCGCATTTTCCACGCGGATGACTTCTTCATTCTGGAATTCCTGGACCGTAATGTTTTCCAGCTGTTTTGTCTTCGGGTTGTATCTTCTCGCGTAGAGAAGATGGGTGATTTTCCCGTTCTGGACGTCTCTCACCACGACATGATCGGTAATCCCGGGGTTCAGATTCCGTTTGACTTCCACGTTAACTACATAATCGTATTCACGGTTTGTCCAGGGCACTACATATTCATTGAAGGCCACGGCACAAAGGCTGACGATGAGGGACACAATGAATACCGGCAGAGCCAGGCGGAGAAAGCTTTGTCCGGAGGAACGCATCACGATGAGTTCACTGGCCCCGGAAAGTTTGGCGAAACACATAAGTGACCCCAGGAGGACAGCCATGGGGAATGTGTAGACCACGATTCGCGGAAGGGCAAGAATGAATATTTTCAGGGCAGCCGTGGAGGAGGCGCCGTACTTCGTCACGTAACCTGCTATTTTCAGCAGGGTATCGGCCCCCAGGAAGATCGCCGTAAAGGCAGCGACGCCGAAAAGGAAAGGAGCAAGAAATTCATTCAGTATGTATTTATCAAGCAGACGCATGGAATTCCCCTCCTTTATATGGTTCAATCATCATAGTCTGAAATTTTCCCCCAGATAGAATTTCCGGGCCACCGGGTTCACGGCCACATCTTCCGCCCTGCCCTGGAGAAGGATTTTCCCTTCGGAAAGGATATAGGCATTGTCCACGATGCGAAGCGTTTCGCGCACATTATGGTCGGTAATGAGGATGCCGATTCCCCTCGTTTTCAGGTGAAGCACCACGCTCTGGATATCTTCGACTGCCAGGGGATCGACGCCTGCAAAAGGTTCATCGAGGAGGATGAAGGCAGGATCCATGGTGAGGGACCGGGCAATTTCCACACGCCGTCTTTCACCACCGGACAGGGCGCTGCCCAGGGTATCCCGGACGTGGGTAATATGGAATTCTTCCAGCAGGGCCTCGGCTTTCTCTTTTCTTTCTGCCGGGGTCAGTTCTTTTCTTGTTTCCAGAAGGGCCATGAGGTTATCCCATACGGAAAGCCCGCGGAATACCGAGGCTTCCTGGGGGAGATAGCCGATACCGAACTGATGCCGTTTATAAATAGGCATGCCCACCAGGGAAGTGCCGTCTACGGTGACGTCTCCTTCTTCCGGCGTAATAATGCCTACGATCATGTAGAATGTAGTCGTTTTCCCGGCGCCGTTTGGCCCCAGGAGTCCCACAATGGATCCCTGTTCCACTTCTACATTCACATGATCCACTACGGTCCGCTCGCCATAGCGTTTGACAAGATCATGAGTTTCTATTTTCATTTCGGTTCCTTCGTTTCTAAAGGATTGGCCGGAATGTCCGGACGTCCTTCAATGGGAGTTGCCTCCGTTACCGGAGCCTTCGGGGCGGACGGTTCGCTTTCGCCGGAAGAGGCAGAATTTTCACTGTTTTCACTGCCCGTATTCGTAATAACGATGGTGCTCCGGCCTGAGGTTTCCACGACTTTATCTGCATCCCGGAGGACGAGTTCCGGTCCGTTAAAAGTATTTCCATTCTGGTTCACCCAGGCATTTCCGGAAAGGACCAGTTTCCCATCTTTCCCGTCTCTGCCGGTCCGCGTATAGACGGCTTTGTCTCCGTAGCCTACGGCATTATTGGCAGAACTCGTCAAATCGACTCCTCCCGTGGCGACGACTTTGACCTGTTTCATATTTCCTTCAATATGGGGTGCGGCCAGAGTGCCCTGGGAATCTTCCAGGTAGCCGTTTCCTTCGATCTTGCCAAAACCGGTATCGGGATTGTAAATGACGTCATCCCCCTTGAGGATCCGTTTTTCTACGGAATCATGGAAATATACATTTCCCACGCCCCGGGTGGTCTTGTCTTTATAGAGGAACATTTTCTGCGCGTCCAGGGTGGAGGAGTCTTTCACATAATGAACTCCGCCGTCCAGGAAGGCGCTCCTGTCTTCGAAATGGTACTGCCCGTTTTTCGCGGTAATGGTGGCTCCCTGGTTGGCATGAATGACCACATTGCCTTTGGCGGTGACTGTCTTTGTCTTTCCGTCATAGGTCAGAACGTCTGCCGTAATATCATCGGCCATAACCGTTCCCAGAGTGCAGGCTGAAATAGCCATGGCTGCCAGTACTGTATATAATGGTTTCACTTTGTATCCTCCTTGTCTGCCAGCTTTGCATGGCCCTTTGCGGTAATGACCTGGATGATCCGGTCGGCGGTGAAGCTGTCGCCGGTCAGGATTTTATGATCTTTCGTGGCGGTGAAGAATTTGTCGGTGGAAAGGATTTCCTTATTTCCATCATAGGTCAGGTTTTCGGCATAGAGTTCTTCGCCTGCTTTATTCGTTCCGTGTACGTTTCCTTCAATATAAACGGTTTTCTTCTTCCGGTCAATCTTTCCCCGGTCCCCTACGAGATGGAGTTCATCCCCATCCTTGAAATAGGACCCTTCCACGCCGGTGAGGAGGATTTCATTCTGGTCCCTGCTCATATTGACGTCTTTGGCCTTGAACCGGTAAATGAGCTGACCGTCTTTCGACTCGGTCATGTCGATATTCTTGAAGGACATGGCCGCCGAGGAGCTCCCGGCCTGATTCATATTCTTGGTATCATCTTTAAAGAGGAAATAGATGCCCAGCGCGATGAGCAGAATCACCACCACGATGATGATCGTCTTCCGGTTTTTCATGCCTTTCCTCCTTTTGTTTCATTCCAGTTTTCTGTCATGCCTGCCTTGAATCTTTCTTTCTCTTCCAGCGGAAGGGCATTGTACATTTTGATCTTACCCGGCCTTGTCCAGAAAAGGTGCTGGAACCAGAGCCAGTCGGCCGGATGGGCCTTGATGAATTCTTCAAGGGTCGTGGCCATTTTCTGGGAGTTCACGAGAAGGTCCCGTTCCCGGTCTCCCGTGTCTTCATAGTAGAAATGTTTTCCCACGCAGATGGTATGGCCTTTACCATCTTCATTCCTCACCACGAAGATGGGAACGATGGGAGCCTTGAATTTCCTGGCAAATACCGCCGGTCCCTGGGGGAAGGAAAATACCCGGTTCAGGAAGAGAACAGGCACGCCTGCCCGGTCTCCATCTTTATCGGAAAGGAATCCGAGGATATGGTTTTTCTTCATGGAACGGGCCGCCGCAATCATTTCATAGCCGCCGGTGCCGGTGAGGAAAATATGCTGTCCCGCCATGGCGCGGTATTCATTGATCATTTTCATGAGCACGTCGTCGGACTGTTTCTTCCCGATGGCGCTTGTATCATAGCCGTGAAGGGCAAGGCCTGCGCCCAGCCATTCCCAGTTGCCCATATGGGCCGTGAGCCCCACGATGCCCTTCTTCTCCGCATAGGCGGCCTCCAGGTATTCGGGGTGGTCTATCTTCACATAATCGTCAATATGGTCTTTTTCCTTACAGAGCCTTGGCATGTACATCATTTCCATGGCGGACATACCGATATTCCGGTATACCTTCTGCAGAAGTTCTTCCGCTTCAGGTCGGGAGACCTTGAGGCCGAACATGATCTGCTCAATACCCCGTTTTTTCTGCTTCGCTATGCGGTTCATGATGAAGGGCCCAAGGAATCGCCCTATGGCCAGGATCCTGTCATAGGACATGGCGCAGATGAGACTGCTCAGTCCTTTCAGGAACCCGTATCGTACATTGAATAACATGGCTTCTCTTCTTTCGGAAATGATGAAATATTACTGACGGATTTCCTGGCCTTTATCATAGGAGGAAACCCCTTCCTTCCAGCGATGCTGGGCCTTCAGGATGGTTTCTATAAATTCTCTGGCCGCTCCCCTTCCGCCACTGCAGGTGGAAATAAAGGAAGCTGCTTTTTTGTTTTCCGTCATCCCGTCCGCGGGGCAGCCGGAAAAACCCACTTTTTCAAAGAGGGGCAGATCATTCAGATCGTCTCCCATGTAGGCTGCCTCATCCCAGGAAAGATGGTATTCCTGAAGGAGTCCCTCCAGGGCTTCCACTTTGTCTTTCACGCCCATGAGGACGAAATCACAGGAAAGTTCCTTTGCCCTGTTTTCCACCAGGACGGACTTGCGGCCGGTGATGAATCCGGTGATATATCCCATGCGGTGAGCCAGGGACAGCCCCAGCCCGTCGTGGGCATTGAACAGTTTATACGCTTCCCCCTCCGGTCCCATCACCAGGGTGCCGTCGGTCAGGGTGCCATCCACATCGAAAGCGATGAGCCTGATTTTCTTTGGAGCTTTCATCACATGACTCCCTGCTTCAGAAGGTCCGTGATATGGAGCATGCCGATGGCCTTCTCCTTTTCTACTACCGGAAGGACGGTGATGGGATGGGGCTTATGCTGTTCCATGCGGTGCAGCGCTTCGGCTGCCAGCCTTTCTTTGGAAATAAGCTGCGGATTTATCGTCATCGCTTCCCCTACGGGACGGGTGAGGAAATCCATGCCTTTTTCCAGACCCCGGCGCACATCGCCATCGGTCATGAGGCCTTTCAGTTTTCCTTCTTCATCCACTACGGACACAGCTCCCAACCCTTTGTCAGTCATAACGAAGAGGGCATCCTTGACGGAAGCCTTTTCAGAAATGAGAGGATTTTCATCCCCTTTATGCATCACCATTTCCACAGTGAGGAGGAGTTTCTTGCCAAGAGCTCCACCGGGATGGAAAATGGCGAAATTGTCAGCTGTAAAATGATGCCTTTCCATGAGGCATACCGCCAGGGCATCGCCCAAAGCCAGTGCAGCCGTCGTAGAACTGGTCGGTGCAAGTCCCAAACTGTCTGCTTCTTTTTCTACTCCTGCATCGAGAATGGCATCCGCATTTCTGGCAAGGGTGGAATTTGTTTTTCCCACCACTGCAATCAATTTGGCACCGATCCGCTTGAGGGAAGGAAGGATATTCAATACTTCAGCAGTTTCCCCGCTGTTGGAATAAGCAATGACCACGTCTTGTGAAGTCACCATGCCCAGATCGCCATGAATGCCTTCTGCGGGATGAAGGAAGAAGGCAGGAGTTCCGGTAGATGCCATGGTGGCTGCCACTTTGCGGGCAATATGGCCGGATTTTCCCATGCCTGTCAGGACCACGCGGCCCTGGGCACTTTCAATCAGCCGAACAGCCTCTTCAAACTGGCCATCCAGTTTATCTACCAGAGATATGACTGCTCCCGCTTCATCGCGGAGAACTCTTGAAGCTGTTTCAATGACTGACATAGTGCCTCCTGCTGAATTCAAATAAAAATGGTGCTTATTCTTTATTATACAATAGATTAGTCTCAAACTGCGAGATTTTGGAATGAGTAATTTGGGGACGAATCGTGATTCGTGGCTCGTGGCTCGTGGTCCGTGGTCCGGGAAGGCGTGCCGCTGATGCGGCACGATTTTTTTATGGGCCAACTCAAACATGGCGTGAGTGAAGTCTATAAGCTATTAGCTATTAGCCGTTAGCAGCCAGCCGTTGGCCATTACCCATCAGAAACCGTTTCCCGGCACCAATGAGTTCTGATAACTGATAACTTTTTACTCAGTTTTTCATCATACGATTCATCTTCAGGGATTCAGTTATTTCCCCGGTACCAGTCCCTTATCTTTATCGTGTTTCACCACATTATTGATAGCGATGAGGTCTTTCAGGAGATCTTCGAGGGAAGAGAGGTAAAGCATATTGGTGGAGTCGGAAAGGCCTTCCGGCGGGTTGTCATGGACTTCCATGAAGAATCCGTCTACGCCGGAAGCGGCGGCAGCCCTGGCGAGGTAGGGAATGAATTCGCGCTGTCCTCCGGTGGTATTTCCCATGCCTCCCGGAAGCTGGACGCTGTGGGTAGCATCGAAAATGACGGGATAGCCGAACTGGCGCATAATTGGGAAGGAACGCATATCCACCACCAGGTTGTGATAGCCGAAGGAGGCTCCTCTTTCGGTGATGGCGATATTCGGATTTCCTGCTTCTTCCAGTTTGCCGATCACGTTTTTCATGTCTTCCGGCGCCATGAACTGGCCTTTTTTCACGTTCACCGGCTTGCCTGTCTTTGCCGCACCGTAAACGAGATCCGTCTGGCGGCAGAGGAAGGCCGGAATCTGGAGCATATCAAGGACCCGGGAAGCCGGAGCGAGCTGGGTCACGTCATGGACGTCGGAAAGTACGGGCACCTGCAGTTCCTTTTTAATGGAAGCAAGGATTTCGAGGCCTTTTTCGAGGCCCGGCCCTCTGAAGGAATTGTAGGAAGAACGGTTGGCCTTATCATAGGATGCCTTGAAAATATACTGTACGCCCAAACGTTCACAGATTTTTTTGATTTCCCGGCCAATCATAAGGGTACGGTCGTAGCCTTCAATGACACAGGGGCCGGCGATGAGAAAGAGCTTGCTTCCGTCGATGGTTAAGTTGCCTACATGGATGGTTTTCATAAGTGGTTCCTTTCGAAATATTCATTTGCTTTACGAAGATCTTCTTCGGTGTCGATGCCGATATCTTCAGAATTGAGTTTAATCACGCCAATCTTATAGCCCATTTCCAAAGCCCGGAGCTGTTCCAGGGATTCCGTCTTTTCCAGCGGGGTCTGGGCCATCTTCGCATAGGAAAGGAGGAAATCTCTCCGGTAGGCATAAATGCCCACATGTTTCAGCGGTGGTTCCACGAAATCATGTCTGGGATAGGGAATGAGGGATCTGGAGAAATAAAGGGCTTCCCCTTTGCGGGATACTACGACTTTGACAGCTGACGGATCGTCATATTCATCTTCATGAAGGGGAGTCGCCACGGTAGCCATATCCAATTCCGGATGGTCCAGGAGATCTCTGGCCAGATTATCGATGATATCCGGGTCAATCAGCGGTTCGTCGCCCTGGACATTGACGATGATATCGTACTGCGGATATTTTTCTGCCACTTCCGCCAGACGGTCTGTGCCGGTGGGGTGATTGACAGAGGTCATGACCACATTTCCGCCAAATGATTTCACTTCTTTTTCGATGGCTTCATGGTCTGTGGCCACAATGACCGTATCCGGCACTTTTGCCTGAATGGCTCTTTCGTAGACACGGTGCACCAGGGTTTCCCCGGCAATCATTCGAAGCGGTTTTCCCGGAAGTCTCGTGGAGGCATAGCGGGATGGAATAATACAGGCAACTTTCATTACAAATCCTCCCATTGTTTTTCTAAAAGGGTAAGGCCTTCAGGGAAGGTCATTTCTATTTCCAGTACATAGAAAGGCACCTCAGATTCATGGATGCTCTGGAGTTTCATCATTTTCACCGCATCTTTTTCCGTGATCACGATGCAGTCTGCGCCGGAGGCTGCAGCTTCGGAATCGCATTTCCTGATATCTTCATCCGTATAGGCATGATGGTCGTCAAAGGCCATTTCGCCAACGGGGATGAAACCGGCTTCCCGGGCAGTCTCCGCAAAAGCAGCGGGATTGCCAATGCCGCTCATGAGGTATGCCCTCTTTCCCTTGACGTCCGAAAGCGGTCCTTCGTGATGACGGCCTTTCCAGTCATCCCAGGGAACGGCTTCTGCCGGGCTATGGCAGGACGTGATCACGGGAATCCCCGGAGCCAGCCTTTCAAGGCGGTTCTTTATTTCTTTTATTTCTGATGGTTTGACCTGGTCGCTCTTGGTGATGATGAAAAGGGCCGCCCGTTTCAGTGCGGAAAGAGGCTCCCGGAGGAGTCCTCTCGGCAGGGCATGGTCATAGCCGAAGGGATTGGTGGCATCGAGAAGAATGAGGTCCCGGTCCCTTTTCAGTTTCCAGTATTGGAAACCGTCGTCAAGAAGGAGCAGATCCGCTCCCAGGCGTTGTGCCCTTTCGGCAGAAGTGATGCGGTCTTTCCCTACCAGGATGGGTACGGAGGGGAGCTTCAGGGCCATCATGTACGGCTCATCCCCTGCCATCTTTTGGGAAACGAGGATTTCTTTTGCGTCAGAAACGATGCCGCCCTGCTTTTCCAGACCACTCCGGTACCCCCGGCTGATGATGGCGGGATGATGCCCCGCCTCTGTCAGAAGCTGCGCGAGACGGATGATACAGGGTGTTTTCCCCGTGCCGCCGGCAGTGATATTTCCCACGCTGATGACCGGAATGCCTGCATCCATGGCATGGGCAGCGGCGGATTTCTGTTTTTTCGTCACCTGGGAGAGGTAAATCCCCTCCAGGCTTTCAAGGATCGAGAGTACCAGCCTGTCCTTTCCCGAAGGATGAGGATTTTTCATCAGGCCGGTGACATAGCTTTCAAGGCTCATGCTTTCTCCTTCAGTTTGATGCCGTACTCTTTGGTGAGGGCTTCAAAAGATTTGATATTTCTTTCCGTGGCTCCCTGATTTTCATGGACCACTTCCAGGGCTGCCTTCCCCATTTTTTCCATCTTTTCCGGATGACTCAGAAGGTCCAGGAGTGTCTTTTCAAAGGCATTTTCGTCCGGTGTCATGATGCACACGCTCCGGCTGGTGAGAAGTTCGAAAATTTCCTGGAAATTGAACATATAGGGCCCCACGAGGACCGGTTTGCCGTGAGCTGCAGGTTCGAGTATATTATGTCCTCCCACTTTCACAAAGCTGCCGCCTACGAAGACCACGTCGGCCAGGCTGTAAAGACGCCCCAGTTCTCCGATGGTATCGAGGATGACTACCTGGGTCCCCTTTCCATCATCTTCTTCACTGCCCATTTTGGACCGGCGGATAACGGTGAGGTCATGGTGTTTGATCATGAATTTCACCGACGGCGCCCTGGTGATTTCACGAACGGCGAGAAGAAGTCTGGCATCCGGGTATTTCTCAAGGATTTTCTTGAAAGTGCGAACTACGATTTCCTCTTCACCCCCATGGGTGGAGCCTGCCACGATGATGGGGCCCTTTCCGTCGAAGCGGAATTCTTTACGGAGTTTATTTCTTTCTTCTTCTGAAACTTCCGCATAGGTCTGGTCATACTTCGTATTTCCCGTAATGGTGACCCGTTCCGGAATGGCTCCCATATCGATGATCCGTTCCTGGTCGATTCGGGACTGCATACAGAATTTCCGGATCTGGAAAAGCATGCGGGTGGTGAATCGCTTGATGAGGGAATACCGTTTCATGGACCGGCCGCTGATACGGCCATTCATCATCATGACGGGAATTTTCTTTCTCCAGGCCAGGCGGAGGAAATTCGGCCACAGTTCAGTCTCGATGAGGATGATGGCTTTCGGATTGACGATATTGACGATGCGTTCCGTAATGACCGGAAGGTCAAAGGGGAAGAAAATATGCCCGTCCGCTTCGGGAATGATCCGCTGGGCCATGCGATGGCCTGTGGCTGTAACAACGGATACTACCACCATTTCGTCGGGATATTTCTTTTTCAGTTCCCTGACGATAGGGCTTGCCGCCACCACTTCTCCTACAGAAGCCGCATGGACCCAGATCGCATTGTGGTCGGCAATCTGGAGAAGCGTCGGGGTCGGCATGATGCCGGCACTCTGCTTCAGACGGTCATAAAAACCTTCTTCAAAGACCAGGCGGTAGATGAGGATCGGAATCTGCAGGATCCAGTAAGCCACCAGGCATATGTTGTAGAACCAGTACAAAGGTTGTCTCCTTTTCTTGGAAATACGGGAATATCGTGATTCGTGATTCGTTGTTCGTTGTTCGTTATTTGTTATTCGTGATTTCTCATCAGCCTGTCCGCAGCGTCATTTGTCCATTCCGTCCGCCCGAAGTGATGAGTGCCATGAGCTATCAGCCGTTAGCTATCAGCAACTAGACGTTAGCCGTTAGCAGTTAGCTATTAGCTATTAGCCGTCAGCCATCAGCTATTAGCCATAAACGATAAACTTTTATTTCTTTTCCGATGAATCTTCACTTTCTTCTTCATTGACCTGGCTGCTCATGGTATAGAGGTCATAGTAGAGTCCACCTTTGGCCATGAGTTCCTCATGGTTGCCTTTTTCAGCAATAACCCCGTTATTGAGGACCAGAATCTGGTCTGCGTTTTTAATGGTGGAAAGGCGATGGGCGATGACGAAGGAAGTACGGCCCACCATCAGTTTATCGAGGGCATCCTGTACGATTTTTTCACTTTCCGTATCAAGGGCGGAAGTGGCTTCATCGAGGATGAGGATTTTCGGGTTTTTGAGGATAGCCCTTGCGATGGCAATTCTCTGGCGCTGACCGCCGGAGAGGACGAGCCCCCGGTCCCCTACTTTTGTTTCTATGCCGTGAGGGAGGGCTTTGATGAATTTCTCCGCATTGGCAGAGCGGATGGCTTCCCACACTTCTTCATCCGTCGCATCGAGACGTCCGTAAAGGACATTTTCCTTAATCGATGTATTGAAGAGGAGCGTATCCTGAGGCACGAGACCAATCTGGTCGCGAAGGGACCCGAGAGAGGCTTCCCTTATATCCATGCCGTCGATATCGATTTCGCCACCCGTGATTTCATAAAACCGGGGGAGAAGGTTGGCAATGGTGGATTTTCCTGCTCCCGAAGGACCTACGATAGCAATGGTTTCTCCGGGATTAGCCACGAAATTCAGGTCCGTGAGCACCGGATTGTCCTTTTCATATTCAAATTTTACATGCTTTGCTTCCACCCTGCCGGAAATGACGATCAGTTCTTTTTCATGGGAATGATCATAATCTTCTTCCGGTTCGTCAAGAATGGCAAATACCCTGTCTGCAGCGGCCAGGGATTTCTGGATATTGCCGAAACTTTCAGCGATACGCTTGATCGGGTTGGCCAGATTGATGGCATAAATCAGGAAAGCAATGAGTTCGCCGGCCGTCATTAATCCATCGATAACGGAAACGCCGCCATACCAGATAATGACTGCAATGGCCAGGGCTGCCAGGAATTCCACAATCGGTGTCATCTGGCTCTGCTGACGGATGGATTTGACAGTAGCCTTGAAATTGGACTGGTTCACTTTGCCAAAACGTTCCGTTTCATATTCCGTACGATTAAAAGAACGGATAATGCGGACACCGGAAATCGTTTCCTGGAGCATACTGGTCACGTCGGCCAGTTTTTCCTGGACGCTTCTCCCGGAGGAATGAAGTTTCCTGCCGAAGAACTTGATGGTTACCGATACCACCGGCACAATGACGAGGCAGAGAACGGTCAGTTTCCACTGGAGATAAATCATGGCCGCAAAGGAACCGATAAAAATGGCCCCTTCCTGTACCAGCATGATGAAATCGGTGGTCATGGCATTCTGGAGGGCGGATATATCATTGGTGAGATTACTCATGATTTCCCCGGTCCGCCGCTTGTCAAAGTAGGCGATAGGAAGATTCTGGAGATGTTCATACAGTTTATTTCTAAGATCCCGGATGACCGACTGCCCGATAAAGCCCATGAGGTACCGATGGGCAAAAGTCGTAGACCCGCGGATGAACATGACCACGATAATAGATGCGATGATCACATAGAGCATGGTCATATCTTTTTCTTCCAGTACCTTGTCGATGACGTCCTTGATAATCCAGGGAACGTACAGGTTGGAAGCGGAAACGAGAATCATGCAGATCACCGAAAGGATGAGAAGCTTCCCGTAGGGCTTCACATATTTCAGCAGTCTGATGTAACTGTTTACTTTGCTTTTATTTTTCGCCATTGGCTGCTCCTGCTGTTTCTAATATAAGTTTTGCCGTCCGGTTCACCGCTCCGCCGGAGCCCAGGGCTTCCCGGACCTTTTTGATTTCCCTGATATTTTCCTGTCTTGCACTTTCATCGGTAATCCATTTCTGAAGGATTTCCGTGACGTTTCCTGCCGTCGCTTTGTCCTGCAGCAGTTCCGGCGTCACTTCGCGTCCCATGAGGAGATTTGGAAGGCCCGCATATTTCACATGGACCAGGAGGTTCGCCAGAAACCAGGTGAGCGGCGCCAGTTTGTAAACCAGTACCGTGGGGAGTTCCATCAATGCCGTCTCCAGGGTGGCTGTCCCCGAGGAAGCAGCGCAGGCATCACAGATCTGCATGAGGTCATACTGATGGCCTTCCGTGATTTCATAGGAAATATGTCTATTCCCTATGAAGGAAAGGAGAAATTCTTTCGGAATGGTGGATGCCCGGGGGATGAAGAACTGGCAGTTCTCCTTCTTTGAAAGATTTTCAGCGGCATCCAGCATGAGGGGGAAGAGCCCGGTCACTTCATTTTTCCGGCTGCCCGGCATGAGAAGGATGCGGCGGGCCTCTTTATTTCCATGGAAATACTCCATGGCCTCATCAAAGGACATCGAAGGTTTCACCGTATCCGCCAGAGGATGGCCCACGAAAGTGACGTGGGCACCGGCTTCCTGATAGGCTTTGGCTTCAAAGGGAAATATGGAAGCCACCTGGGCCACGTCGCGGACGATATTCTTCGCCCGACCCTTGTTCCAGGCCCATATGGTGGGCGCGATATAGTACACCACCGGAATGCCCAGGGTCTTTGCCACATGGGCGATTTTCATATTAAAACCGGGATAATCGACGCAGACCAGGACATCCGGTTTTTCATCGATCATGGCCTGTCGCAGCATGTCCCGAAGGTGGAAAAAGAAAGGAATGTGCTTTAATATTTCCACAATTCCGATAATGCCCAGATTTTCTATATCATAAATGATGCGGACACCGCTCTTTTTCATGAGCTCTCCGCCCATGCCGAAGATCTCCGCGTCCGGCCGTATTCTTTTGATTTCTGCGGCTACCGCGGCCGCATGCATATCGCCGGAAGCTTCTCCGGCAGACATCATGATTTTCATAAATTTTCCTGTTCTACGGAAAGAATGACAATGCCCTTTTGGTCGGCTTCTTTGAGGACTGCCTCTTTTTCCGCAAAAAGTGTATGGTACGCCTCAATGGCCAGAACGGCACAGCCTGATTCTTCCATGGAATGAAGGGTCTGAAGGCCTACCGCAGGCATATCAAAACGAGTATCCTGCGCTGGTTTTGCCGTCTTGACTACAACGGCTCCCCCGCGGGCAAGCTGTCCTCCCCGACGGATGCAGGCATCAGTTCCTTCTATGGCTTCTACTGCCATGACGGCCTGATTTTTTATGACTACCGTCTGTCCAAGATCCATGGCTCCAATCGCTTTGGCTGCTTTAAAGCCAAAGGCTACGTCTTTCAACTGGTCTTCCGTCGGTTTCTTTTTCGTAAAAACCTGGGGCCCCGGCATGAGGGGTTTCAGGTACTTCGTCTGGTCCAGCACGGAAATGCCGTCTTTGGCCAATTCATCCACAATGACCAGGGTCACCGTATCATCTTTCATATCCATCTTGCGAAGACGGTTCAGTACCTTGATGGCCCGAAGGTCCGGAATGGGATGATTCTTGAAAAGCCATTCCTTCGTCACCTTGCCGATCATGGTCACTTCTTTCACGTTTTCACTGACCAGGGTCTTTATGACTTTATTCAGTTTGAAGGCGGAAATTTCATAATAGGCATCCGCCTTCGTTTTGAGTCTTTCATCAATGCCGGGGATCACCGCGATGCATACCACGCGATACCCCTGGGATTTCACCGCTTCCACAAATTCCACAGGAAGGGTACCGATGCCGGCCAGTAAACCGATTGTTTCCATAACGTCCTCCAAAATACCATACTTCATTTTATTTTACCATTTTTTGCTGTATGACACTATGGGGAAATTGAGTTCCGGTCAATCGGATCAATAAATAAAAGATAAATACTTCATTCAGGAAGTTATCAGTTCTCAGTTCAAAGTTATCAGTGAAGGAAAATAAATATAATAAAAAAGCGCGTTTCCAAATATAAAACGCGCCACCATTACTGAGAACTGATAACTAATAACTGATAACTTCAAAATCAAAGTTTATTCGTCTGATGAGAATAAAAGTTTATCTTATTTCATCCCATACTTCGGCCCTATTTCCTCATAGATATATCCTTCCCTCACGCCGGTATCGCTGTAGGTGATCCGGCCCGCATGGAAATGACCGGAGAGGACCAGGGCAATGATGAGTCCGGAAAGGATGGTGTGCATCCGGTCGGGGACGGCTTTCATGAGAAGGATGGATTTTTCTTCATCCAGAGGACGATCCCCGCGGAAAGTGGTCACCATTTTTTCCAGGAGCGTCCTCTCCATGACGGTGTTATTTTTATCCTTATGATAGAGAAGATTATACAGGGCGCAGGCACTCTTGAACGTGCCGCCCATGCCGATGATGAGGGGTGAAGAAATAGAATCAAGCTCGGCCACCCGGCCTATTCTTTCTTCTGCGGCCTTCCTCATGGCCAGGCATTCAAGGCCCGTGGGAAGGAATCCTTTCACGAATTCCGACCGGAGAGACAGGGAGCCCATGGGAAGACTCGTCTTGAAGCGGATATCCCCATCGCCAAAGGCCACGATTTCCGTAGAGCCTCCTCCGATATCCACCAGAAGCCCTTCGCCTGCAGGATGATTATGGACAGCTCCCACATAGTCAAGGTACGCTTCTTCATCCCCCGTGATGACACGAATCGGAATCCCTGTGCGTCTTTCTATTTCCCCCACCGCTTCCCGGCTGTTCTTTGCGTTGCGGAGAGCTGCCGTAGTGAAGGCATGGATAGAAGTTAATGGGAAATGGGAAAGAAATTCCTTGAACTCTTCCACGATTTCCACCGTCTTGTCGATGCCCGCCTGACTCATGCAGCCATCCTGAATATAAGCCGCCAGTCCTATGGTATGCTTCTTCTTCATGAGCATTTCCATATGATTTTCATTAATGAGATAAACAGCCATGCGGATCGTGGAAGACCCGATATCAATGATTCCGTGCAGCATGATTATTCCCTCCCCGCGTTTTTCTTTATTTTACCACAGAAGGGAAAATAAGCTGTTAGCAATTAGCCGTTAGCCGTTAGCAGTCAGCCGTTAGCGATTAGTGATTAAACAATAGCGCTGCATTCAGAAACAACTGATTGCAGCAGTTTGTTTCCCAAAATAAAAACCGGGCCGCTTTCCTTTGTCGCGGCCCACCTCCCCTGATTCCCAATTCCTAATCCCCAATTCCGCTTACGCAAAATCTTCCAGGCACAAAAAATCCCTGAAAAGCAAAGCTTTTCAGGGATTCGTTTCGCGTACAATCAGTTCAGTCTTTCGGAACCATATCTTCCGCTTTCAGGGTGCCCTTCTTTCTGCGTTCCGCATATTCAGCAGTTGCCGTAAAGAGGACGTCGGAAGAAGAGTTGAGGGCGGTTTCGCAGGCATCTTCCAGAACAGAAATAATGAAACCTACGCCTACGACCTGCATGGAAATATCATTTCCTATACCAAAGGATGCGCAGGCTACCGGAATGAGGAGCAGAGACCCCCCGGCTACGCCGGATGCCCCGCAGGCGCCGACAGTGGATACGATGCAGAGCAGTAATGCCGTCGGCAGATCGACTGCAATTCCCAGAGTATGGGCAGCAGCCAGGGCTAAAACGGAAATCGTAATGGAGGCGCCGGCCATATTGATGGTTGCACCCAGAGGAATGGAAATGGTGAACATGTCCGGATCCAGGCCGAGGCGCTTGCAGAGAGACAGGTTCACCGGAATGTTCGCTGCAGAACTTCTGGTGAAGAAGGCATATACCCCGGATTCGCGAATCGTCGTCAGTACAAGGGGATAGGGATTTTTGCGGACTTTGGCAAATACGATGAGCGGATTCATGATGAGGGCTACCAGGAAATACGATCCGATGAGGACGCCCAGAAGCTGTACATAGCCGAGAAGGGCTCCCACACCTGCAGTGCCTACGGAATCAGCCACAAGGCCGAGGATGCCGAACGGTGCAAAATGAATGATCCAGGTCACCACTTTGGTAATCCCTGCTGCAATATCATCCAGGCAGGCTTTCGTGGTATCACCGGCACAGGTTTTCAGGGCAATCCCCAGAATGATGGCCCAGGCCAAAATGCCGATGTAGTTTGCATTCATGATGGCTGCGACAGGATTATCTACTACGGAAAGAATCAGGTTGTGAAGGACCTGGATAATGCCGCTTGGCGGAGCCAGTTTCGTATCCGGAGCCACCTGAAGAGCCAGGTCGGTGGGAAACAGGAAAGACATGGAAACGCCGACCAGGGAAGCGCAGAAAGTACCGATCACATAGAGCTCAATAATCGGTTTCATACTGCCCTGAGACCCGTCCTTTCTCTGGGCCATGGCATTCATGACCAGGAAGAAAACCAGGATCGGTGCGACCCCTTTCAGGGCCTTAACGAAGAGATCCCCCAGGATCTTGACCACCGGGATGGCCGGCGGGAAAAATACGGCAATGATAATCCCGATGACCAGACCTACGGCGATCTGCTTGATCAGGGACACACTGCCAAGGATGTGTGCAATGGACTTAAACAAAATGACTCCTCCTCCTAATAACACCCTCGAGACACTAATACGTGTCTAGTATACGCCTGCTGTCAAGGTCTATGCAAGCCTTATGCAAAATTTGTAAAAGGTTTGTCAGTGGTTATGCATTGGAAATATATTTGGAACGCGTTTGGTTTCCATAGCCTGCTCAGGCGCTTCAATAACAGGCAATGAAATTTCTTTAAAGTGAGAGTACAAAATAGAAATCATTATTTTAAAACTTCAAAGGAAATCGTTATCAGTTCGCCGTTGTGGCAGGCCATTACCCAGGAGAAGCGGCCTTTTTATATAAAAAATCAAATCGTTTCCAATGAAAACTGTATAAAAATGGCCCGCCATCTGATTTGATGCGGGCCTCCTCCACGGAGAACCATGAACGGAGAACGGATCACTTTATCAATTTCAACCATTCAGCATATTGTGTAATGATTGTACAGCCCCTTTATTTTTACCCTCATTTTACCTTTCCCATTGGAAAACATGCCCACTCACTGTGCTATAATAAAAACAGAAAGAGAAGGTAAAATGCCATGAATACACCGATCATATTCAACTTGTCCATCGGCAGCCGGAAGCCGCACTCAGGGAGGCAGAAGGTCTGCCCTTTCTGTCATCCGGAGAAATTAACCAATGTCATCGAGCAGGAGGGAGACCTCATCTGGCTCATGAATAAATTTCCGGTCTTTGAAAATACCTGGCCCACAGTGATCGTGGAGACGGCAGACCACAATGGAGAGCTCACCACCTACAGCCCGGAGAAGCTGCACCAGGTAGTTTCCTTCGGTCTCTCCCGGTGGCTGGAGCTGGAGAAGGATAAAAGGTTCCAGTCGGTCCTTTATTTCCGGAATTTCGGTCCTGAATCCGGCGGTTCCCAGCGTCATCCCCATTCCCAGATCATCGGGCTGGAGGATTACGACTATATGGAAAATATTTCCCCCGAAAACTTCATGGGCCCCGTGGTCCACGAAGATGAGGACTGCTATGCCACCATTTCCGACTATCCTTTGTCCGGCATGGGCGAGCTCAATGTGCTCCTCAAAAAGGACGGAGCGCCTGACAAATTTGCAGATACCATCCAGACTCTGGGACGGTTCGTGCTGAATGATTTTCCTCTCCGCTGCACGAGCTACAATATTTTCTTCTATCATACGAAACATAACATCTGCGCCAAGATATTCCCCCGTTACAACGCATCCCCGCTTTACATGGGCTATCGCATCACCCATGTCATGGACCGGCGGAGCAAGAAAAAGACCATGGACATCCTGACGTCAGAGAAATATTTTGGAGCGAAATCATGAAATTATACGCTTTCAGCGATTTCCACCTTTCCGGAGATCCGCCAACAAAGCCTATGGATATATTCGGGGCCCACTGGCATAACCACCGGGAAAAAATCGTGAAGGCCTGGCTGGATACGATTACCCCGGAAGATACGGTCATCATGGCCGGCGACCTGTCCTGGGCCATGCGCATGGAAGATGCCATTAGTGACCTGAAAATGCTGGGCACCCTGCCGGGGCGGAAAATCATTGTCCGCGGCAACCATGATTACTGGTGGGATACGGTGACGAAAATGACCCGCTTCACCGACGGTGCCTTTGAATTTCTCCACAATTCCGCCATCGATGCGGGAGGGGTGGCTCTGGCAGGCACCCGCGGGTGGATTTCGGAAACTTCAAAGAAATATGTGGAAAAAACGGACAAACCCATCATCCTCCGGGAGGAAGGGAGACTGGAACGTTCCCTGGAACTGGCAGAGAAAATGAATGCGCCCCGCATCATCGCCGTCCTTCATTACCCGCCTTTTGATGAAAACAGGAAGCCTTCCCACATGGTGGAAATCATGAAAAAATATCATGTCACCGACTGCATCTACGGCCATATCCACGGAGCCCCCAATTTCGTGAATCTTCCGGATGAACTGGAAGGCATAAAACTGCACCTCACCAGTGCGGACTACCTTGATTTCAAACCTTACTACATCTGTGATCTGGAGGCGCCCCATGCATAGACTGACAGAAAGCAGGCTCCTCGCCGGCTATATTTACGGTGATAACAGGAATCATGAATATGTCTACCTCCCGGGGAGCGAACTGGGCGCGGAAAGCCCCGTCCTTGTCTACGAAACGGAAGAAGGCCATTTGGACCTTTCCATGGAAGAGGCGCTTTCGGTGATTGAAAAGAGAAGCCTCCGCATGGTCAGACATCCGGTATTTGGAAATCAAACACTGTAATAAAAGTTGTCAGTCGATAGTAATTAGCCGTTAGTGGTTAATTTGGCAGGACTGTTTACTCAAAACAATAAAACGACGAAAGTGCTTGTGCTTTCGTCGTTTTTGTTATGCCCTGAACATTTTCTGAAATGAAAGGAGAATCGAGAGCGGCAGGAACCTTCCGCCAAGGTACGTCAGCTTTCCCATGATTCCGGGAATGCAGAGAGACTCCCCTTTCCGGGAAGCGGAAAGGGCCGCTTCTGTCACATCTTTTGCAGTAAGGGCGCCAAAGGGACTCTTGGGTCCCCCGGCCCTGGAAATAAATTCAGTGTCTCTGATCCAGTAAGGACAGAGGGCAGTAACGGTAATATTCTTTGATTTGAGTTCCCCTGCCAGGGCCCTGCTGAAATGAAGAAGGAAACTTTTGGAAGCACTGTATACGGCAAGCTTTGGAAGAGGCACGAAAGCGGCTGCGGAGCACACATTGATGATGGCGCTTTCCCTTTTCATATAAGGCAGGCAGAGTTTGATGAGCCTCAAAGGCGCTTCATTGTTCAAACGGATCATGGAAAGGATTTCTTCTGACTTTTCTTCTTCAAAGGAAATGACATGGCCAAAGCCTGCATTATTGATGAGAAGGCCCACTTCCGGTTTTTCTTTTTCAAGAAGTCCGGAAATGTCTTTGAAACTTTCTTCCAGTGTGAGGTCCAGCGGCAGCACGTGGAGGCGGACTCCGCTCTGTGCCAGAGAAAGAAGTTCCTCTTTGCGGCGGGCGATCACCCATATTTCCTCATATTTCTTTTCTGCTGCCAGTTCTTTCACGAATTCCCGGCCCAGGCCTGAGGATGCGCCGGTGACAATGGCGATTTTCATGATTCCATCATCAGCACCGCCATATGGCGGCCTGTGTCTCCGTGATCTTTGCGATAGGAATAGAAAAGGTCCGTCCTGTCCCAGGTGCAGAGATGACAGTCTTCGATGTGATTTTCAGAAAGGCCTGCTTTTTTCATCAGCACATGGTTTGCTTCTGCCAGGGCAAAGAGGTATTTCCCATTGGGCTTCGTGTGATAAAGTTTTTCAAATTCAGAAGGCGTGAAAAGAGACCGCATGGCTTCCACCACTTCCCCGCCTACCTCGAAATTTTTAAAACCGATGGCGGGCCCGATGGCCCCCAGGATATCCTTTGGATGGCAGCCGAATTTCTCTGCCATCATTTCCACCGTTTTGCCAACGATATTTCCTGCCGTCCCCCGCCAGCCGCCGTGGGAAAGGCCGATCACCTTCCTTACAGGGTCATAGAAGAAAAGGGGCGTGCAGTCCGCATAATTCATGGTCAGGGGCACGTCCGGCTCCTCCGTAATGAGCCCGTCGGTGCCGGGAATGGAACTTTCCAGGGACAGGGCGCCCCGCCCGCAATCCTTCTTCGTCACGATTTCGATGTGAGTCCCATGAACCTGACGGCAGTTGATGAGAAGCTTTGCATCCATGCCCAGTTCATCAAAGAACCTTCGCCGGTTTTCAAGTACATTTTCCAAAGAATCTCCCGTATGAAGACCCATATTCATGGAGTCATAAGGAACAGGGCTCACGCCGCCCGTCCGTGTAGATACGGCAGCTTTCACAGGCAAATCCTTATATATAGTAAAAGAAAGATAAGGAATTCTATTTCCCAAAATCATAAGAGTCCCTCCTTTGTAAAATCAAAATCCGGCCAGATGGCGGAAATAATATGTTTCATATCCTCCGGAACAGGAGCCTTGAAATATAATTTTTCCCCTGTCTCGAGATGGTTGAAAGCGACAGTGAAAGCATGGAGCCCCTGGCGGTCCATGAGATCCAGGGGACCCCCATACAGGGTATCTCCCAGAAGGGGATGACCGAGATGCGTGCAGTGGACCCGAATCTGGTGGGTCCTTCCCGAAAGGAGATGAAGTCTCAAAAGACTTGCCTTTTCCGATGAAGCCAGCACTTTGTACTCCGTGGCCGCCCATTTGCCATCTTCCCGCACCATCCATTCCACGATGGAGCCCGGTTTACGCCCGATAGGCGCTTCGATGATGCCTTCCCCTTCCATATTTCCTGAAACCAGGGCCAGGTACTCCCGGTAAAGTACATCGTGGGACTTTGACAATTCATACTGCCCCTTGGCGGACTTGGCCACCACCACAAGCCCCGTCGTATTCCTGTCAAGCCGGTAAACGGGATGAATGCCGCAGTCCTCCCCTTTCTTTTGGAAATAGCCGGCCACCGCATTCACCAGGGTATCATGGGCCTCTTTCGACGTGGGATGAATGATCATACCCGGGCCCTTGTTCACGATGAGAAGATCCTTATCCTCATATAAAATATCCAGAGGAATATCGGACGGAATGATGTCAGACTCCTCGCTCCACACGAAGCGCAGCACGTCCCCCGCTTTCACCGGAGTCTTTGCATTGTGCAGCGCCTGACCATTCAAAGAAAAAGTTCCGTTCCACTTGATCCGCTTCCAGAGAGCGCCGGACAAATGAAGCCTCTTCCTGGCAATATCCTTCACCACCCGCCCCTCATCGACATCCGTACAAGTCCATATAATTTCCATGCCTTCACCTCCTTTCAGATAGAAAAAGTATATCATAATTGGGGTATATCAATCTATGGCAGCCTGTAGAGCCTCCTGCGATTATTTATCGCTAAAAGCGGTTTTCACTCCCGACTGTGGAAAATCCAAATAAAAAAAATCGTCGCTGCCTCAGCAGCGACACCTTCCCGCACCCCGCATCCCGCACCCCGAAATCTCGGAATGGACTATACCGGGGCGTGCCGTAGTGAGGCTAACTCCCGAATACCGTATGTTTCTCAATCCACAGTAACTGCCAAAAGCCTCAAATAATGCCGTTACGCACGGACCATTTCCAGTCACTTTCGATGCTGACCATCGTACGCCCCTCCTGCCCTTTGGGCACCCTCCCGGACGCGGGAGGGACGCATGGAACCATTTGTATCCTTATCGACATGTAAGTTTCTTCCGCGATTTCTATTCGTCAGTTTCGACGATGAAACCACCGACAAAAATGGGTGTTTCCACCCCGCCTGTGCAAATTCCCCATATAAAATTCGTCGGCCCATCAGCGCCGACACCTTCACGAACCACGAATCACGAGCCACGAAATCTCGAAATGGACTATATCGGGTCGTGCCGTGGTGAGGCTAATTCCCGAATACCGTATGTTCATCAATCCAAAGTAACTACTTATTCTACACGCCAAAGTGTTTCACTCCGCCTGTGCAAATTCCCCATAAAAAAATTCGTCGGCGCATCAGCGCCGACACCGTCACGAACCCCGCACCCCGCGCCCCGAAATCTCGAAATAGGCAATACCGGAGCATGCCGCGGTGAGGCTGACTCCCGAATACCGAATGTTCATCAATCCGAAGTAACTACTTATTCTGCACGTCAAAGTGATTTTCACTCCGCCTGCGCACATTCCCCATAAAAA
>DKQZ01000099.1:28446-28629 GCA_002471975.1 Dialister sp. UBA7295
CACGAATCACGAACCACGAAATCTCGAAATCGTCTATATCGGGGCTCGCCGAGGTGAGGCTAACTCACGAATACCGTATGTGACTCTACCTGAAGAGTCACTGACTCATCGGAAATGGCACAAAAGAAAAGAACCGATTGTTTGCACAATCGGTTCTCTACTTAATCAGCAGCTTCCTATCCT
>DKQZ01000071.1 GCA_002471975.1 Dialister sp. UBA7295
TAACTATTTCCCCTAAAGTTTTTAACTAATGATTTTTATTTTTGTACACCCCCATATCCTTCCCGACAACCCCGAAACGAATCCCGATACCCCCGATTCAAAAGCTGCCCGCCATCAAAGTTTCCCTATATCCTCAAACTTCTCCCTTCTCCGCAATTTATACTTGCAGTGTCATCATCTGTCCCCTCTCTTTTTTATAATCCATGGTAGAATGAAATAAAGAACCAGAATTGTAAAGAAAGGACGAAAGCTATGCCACTTCATTTCATATTCGGCCGGGCGGGGACGGGGAAGTCCACCAGGGTTTATGAGGAAATCAGGGATTATGTGACCCTGGGCCAGGAGAGGAAGGCTTACCTTCTCGTACCGGATCAGGGGACTTATACCGCAGAATATCAACTGGCGAAGGTATTTCCCGGTGAGGGATTTGCCAATGTCACGGTCTGCGGTTTTTCGCGTCTTGCTTACCGCGTATTTCAGGAGCTTCACTCTCCCGTGAGCGATGCCCTTTCGCCCCTGGGGCAGCAGATCATCATCCGGAAACTTCTCCTGGAGCACAAAGAGGAGCTCACCATGATCACGAAGGCCGCCTCCCATCCCCATTTTTCCGAGGAGCTTTCCGCCTTCTTCCATCAGCTGGACATGTTCTGCGTATCGGAGGAGGAAATAGAAAGCGCGGCCAGGGAAGAAGGGGATTCTCCCCTGGGCCGCAAGATGAAGGACCTTTCCCTCCTTTACCGGGCATACCATCAGTACCTGAAGGATCATTTTTCCTATGAAGGAAGCCTGTTTGACCTGCTGGCAAGGGAAATCCCGAAATCCCCTGCCCTGAAAAACGCGAAAATCTGGATTGACGGCTTCAACGGTATGGCGCCCCAGAAGATCAGAATCGTTTCGGCCCTGATCGATACAGCCAGAGAAGTGACCGTAACTCTCCAGATGGACCGGCCCGAGGAAGCGGTGTTGAATCCGAATTTTGCCCGGCCTTACCACCTCTATATCCAGCTTCTCCAGATTGCCCGCCAGTCTTCTTCCATCACTCTCACGGAGCCCCGCCGTTTCGAAAGTAAAAGGCTTCGGGCCATGGCCCTTTCCTTCTTTGACCGCCGGCCGCTGGTTTCGCCCCTTCCGAAAGAAGAAAATCCGAGCCCTCTGGACGGCCTTCATACCATCACCGCCCCGGACCGGGCGGAGGAAGTGGATTATATTTCCCGTACCCTTTTATCCCTCGTGAGGACCTGCCATCTCCGTTTCCGGGATATCCTTGTCATGTCCAGGGATCCCGAGGATTATGCGGACCTATTCGAACGGTCCTTTGACCGCTATGAAATCCCTGGATTCATCGACCGGCAGCATCCCATGAACAATCATCCCCTGGTGATTCTTCTCGATTCCATGGTCCGTTTCCTCACCGCCGAAAGCGGGAGGAAACATGCAGGCTGGCAGCGGGCCCGCCTTTTCCGGGTACTGAAGACCTTCCTCCTCCCCGAATGGCAGGAGGACGAAGTGAATGAACTGGAAAATTACGTTCTTTCCCACAATATCCGTCCCTGGCAGTACCATGAGGAATGGAAATTCCGGGAGTACCGGGATCTGGACAGCGAAGCGCCGGCCCTTTCGGACAAGGAAAAAGAATCTTTGAAACGGGCCAACGAATGGAGAGAAAAGCTCCTTGCCCTCTTTGACCCCCTTGCGGAAGGGTGGAAAAAGAAGCCTCTCCCGAAGGACCGCTGCGCCCTCCTTTACAAATGGCTCCGGGCAGAGAAGATTCCGGAAACGTTAAATGAACTGGATGACCGGGCCTCCCTTCACACCAGTGTCCGGCCCCATCTCCAGGTATGGAAAAAAATCATCTCCCTTCTGGATGAAATCGTTCATACCACGGGAAATGATGCTGTCAGCGATGAAGATTTCCTCGCCATTTTCGAGGACGGCCTCGAATCCCTCACCTATTCCACCATTCCCCCCACCCTGGATCATGTGACGGTGACGGGCATGAACCGCGGTTATGCCATGGAAGCGAAAGTGGTCTTCATCCCGGGCACCCTGGAAGGGCTCTTCCCGAAGCGGGTGGAAGAGGGCGGATTCTTCACGGAAATCGAGCGCCAGAAGATTTATGATCACAGCAGCCTTATTTTCGGGACCAGCCTCCTTCAGGAAGTGCAGCAGGAACAGTTTTTCACCTATCTTGCCCTGACCCGCGCGAAAAACGGGCTCTATCTCACCCGCCCCGCCGTAAATGAGGAAGGGGGAAGCGCAGAGCCTTCCTTCCTCGTTTCCCAGCTGGAGCGCCTTTCCTATGCTTCGGAAATACGGAAACTTGCCCCCGAGGAAAGAGAAAAGGATCCCACCTTCTTTGCCAATCCCGAAGAAGCCCTTTCCCTCCTTCCCCTGGTGCTCCGCGAAAAGATTCCCGATGAGAACTCCCCCTGGGCCGCTCTCGCATCCTGGGCAAAGTCCCACGGCTATGAGAAGAAACTCGCGGACAAGCTGAAAAGTTTCTCCTATGAAAACAGGGCATCTCCCCTCCCTCGGGACCTGGCGGAGAAGATTTTCAAGCCCGCCGGACGATTCGTAGGCTCCGTCACGAGATTTGAGAAATACAGGAAATGCCCCTACAGCTACTATCTTTCCTACGGCCTTCATATCGATGAAAGGGACGAAGGGGATATGGAAGACCTGGATTATGGCAATTACCTCCATGCGGGGCTTCACCTTTTCGGGAAGGAACTGGGAAAGCGGAAGAAACAGTGGCGCGACGCCACGGATGAGGATATTTCCTCCCTCTCTGAAACGATTGCAAAGAAAATGGTGCCAAAGGTCCATTATGGGGCCCTCCATTCCGACGGCGCTTCGAGGTACTCCGAAAGGGTGCTGAACGAAACCTTCCGCCGTTCTCTCTCGGCTCTCCGGAAATGGAGCAGGAACAGTAAGTTCGACACGAAGGAGCTGGAAAAGACCTTCTACCTCAAGATTCAGGGAGAAACGGACTCCTTCACCCTCACGGGGAAAATCGACCGTCTGGACGGGACCGACAATGCCTGCGCCATCTTTGATTACAAAACGGGGCGCCCCTCCATTTCCATTCAGGAAGCGGCGGCAGGACTGAAACTCCAGCTCCTCACCTACCTTCTGGCCGTAGAAGATAAAACGGAAGGAAGCCTCCTTCCCACGGCCCTCATGTACATTTACCTTTCGGGAGACGTAAGAAATATTTCCTCCGTGCCCCCGGGAGGAAAAGTGGATAATGACCCGAAGAATAATGGTTCCGGCTGGATCATCGACGATCCGGACCTGGTGAGAGCTTTGGATTCGGCTGTCGGAACGGAGGATGCCTTCCTCAAAGCAAAAATCAATAAAGACGGAAGCCTTTCGAAAACCGTTTCCATCCTCTCGAAGGAGGATTTCGAAAACCTTCTCACCATCGTGAAGAAACGGCTCCTTGCCCTTTACCGGCGCATGGAGGAGGGAGATATTTCCATCCGTCCCGTTTCCTTCAAGGGGCAGAACCCCTGCTCCTATTGTCCCTATCATGCCATCTGCCGTTTCGACCCGAAGGGAAAGGGCGAAGGCTATGAATATATCAACCTGCCCTCAGACACGAAGCTGAAACCAAATCTCGCCGAACTGGCAGGAAAGGAGGAAGACCATGGCCTGGACAAATGAACAGCAGGAAGCTCTCGATACAAGAAATAAAAATCTTCTCCTCTCGGCAGCCGCCGGAAGCGGGAAAACGGCAGTCCTCACGGAACGGATTGCGCGGCTCGTGAAAGACCCGTCCACCGGAATCAACATCAATGAACTTCTTGTCCTCACTTTTACAAAAGCAGCGGCTGCGGAAATGAAGTCCCGGGTCTCATCGGCCCTCTCCCAGGCCCTCCGGGATGCCGATGCGAAAGGTGATGAAAGAGCGGTAAGCCATCTGGAAAAGCAGGTGTCCCTCCTGGGGAGCGCCCAGATTTCCACGCTGGATTCCTATTTCCAGTCCATCATCCGGCAGTATTTCTACCTTCTCGACCTGGATCCGAAGACGAGGATTCTTTCCGATGAAAATGAAGAATTCCTGCTGGAAGAGGAAGTCCTTTCCGAAGTCCTGGAGAAATGGTATGAAAAGAAGGACGTAGATTTCCTTCATACCGCAGACCTTTTTGCCAATCGCTACAAGGACGGGGATTTGAAGCGGATGGTCCTTACCATCTATCATTTTGCCTGCTCCCTCCCCTTCCCGGAAGACTGGATGGCCCATCTCCCGGATCGCTATGACATTCCCGAGGGCACTTCCATGGATGATCTTCCCTGGAGCCGTCCCCTTCTGGACCATATCCGGTCCCTCTGTGAAAAGGCCTGCGACTCCTATCGGCGGATGTTTGACCTCATCCTGGAAATGCCGGGAGCCGAGGAAGTGTATGGCGACCAGCTTTCGAAAGAATATGATTTCTATTCCTATTTCAAGGACAAAGACCGCTGGGAGGACTGGTTCCATTCGCCGGAATTCTCCTATGGCACCCTCAAGTCCATGACGAAAAAGGTGGCGGCAAAGTACGGTTACGGAAATCCCAAAGACTTTACGAATTCCGAAGCCGTAGTCGCCATCAAGGGCCTTAGGGATGAGGTCAAAAAGATGTATATGAAATCCATCGCCCCCTTCCGCGCCATTTCCGAAGAGCAGTGGATTTCCGAAACCAGAGCCATGCTGCCGGCGGTACAAGTCCTTTCCTCCCTCTCCCTTGATTTTACAGAGGCCCTGAAAGAGAAAAAGAAAAAAGAAGGGGTCATGGATTTTTCGGACCTGGAGCATTATGCCCTGGAAGTGCTGCTGGATAAGGGCAATCCGTCATTCACCATCGAAAAGGCAGCGGACTTTCCGTCGGACGCCGCCCTTTCCATCCGGGAAAAGTTCAAGGAAGTCATGATTGATGAATACCAGGATACGAACGGCGTCCAGGAACTCATTACATCCCTTCTTTCCAATGGCCATAACCGTTTCATGGTGGGCGATATCAAACAGAGTATTTACCGTTTCCGTCAGGCGGACCCCACCATTTTCCTTCAGAAATACAATGAATTCTCCCCGGACAAAGCGGCCCTCTCCCATCGCATCGATCTCAATAAAAATTTCCGGAGCGATGCAGCCCTCCTTTCTTCCATCAATTTTCTTTTCCGCCAGCTCATGACGAGAAAAACCCTGGAGCTTGACTATGGAAAGTCCGAAGCCCTCTACCCCGGACGGCACGAGGAAAAACGGCCGGAGTCCTATGTGGGAGGAAGCGTTTCCATCGAGCTCATCGATAAAAGGGACGTGGCAGAGTCCGAAGATGCGGGAGACCTGAAAGATATCCAGAATATGACCCTGGAAGGCAGGCTCATCGCGAAACGGATTCATGAAATGATGGACGGGGGCCAGGTGATGAATAAAGACGGCACCTTCCGTCCCATCCGTTACAGTGATATGGTGATCCTTCTCCGCTCCGTGGCAGGAAAAGGGCCGGTACTCCTCAAAGTGCTGGAAGAAAACCATATCCCCGCCCTGTCGGACAGGGAAGATGATTTCACGAAGAATACGGAAGTGGAAATCCTCTGGGCCCTCCTCAAAATCATCGATAATCCCCTCCAGGACCTGGCCTTGGCCGCCATACTCCGGTCTTTCCTGGTGGGGCTGGATGAAAAAGACCTTTCCCTCCTCCACCTGGCAAGGCTGGATGAGGAAAAAGATCACCTCTGGCAGGTCCTTACCGTCCCCTCCCTCCTTTCGCCGGAAAAGGAAGAAAAGATTTCCTCCTTCCTTAAGAAATATAAGAAATGGCGCCGCCAGTCCATGGTGGACGGCACGGCGCCGCTCATACGGGAAATCCTGGCAGACTCCGACTATATTTCCTACGTTTCCGGCCTTCCCGGAGGGCGGGCGAGGAAAGACCACGTCCTTGCCTTCTACCGTCTGGCCCTGGAACGGGATTCCGCGCCCCAGAGCGGTCTCTATACCTTCCTCAATTACCTTTCCACCCTGAAAAAGGAAGAAAAGGAATTCAAATCGGGAAGTTCGTCCTCTGCCTCCGATGCGGTGCGGATCATGACCATCCATAAGAGCAAGGGCCTCGAATTTCCCGTGGTCTTCCTGGCAGATACGGCCAAGAATTTCAACCTGAAAGATACCCAGCAGACCGCCATCTGCCATAAGGATCTGGGCCTTGGTATCCAGTATTATGACAAAGAGAGGAAGCTCCGCTGGCCCAGCCTTTACTGGTATGCGGTGAAGGAAAAAGCCCGTGAAGAGAGCGTAGCCGAAGAAGCCCGACTTCTCTATGTAGCCATGACCCGGGCCAGAGACAAGCTTTTCATCACAGCCACCGGAAAAGACGTGCCTTCCCTCCTCTCCAAGTGGGGTTCCTCCCTTTCCGCTGCCGGAGAGGGACCGGTCGTAAGCCCCCTCCCTGCCCACATGGTGTCTAACGGAAATTCCTACCTGGACTGGATCCTCCCGGCCGCCCTCCGTCACCGGACCATGAAAGAGGCCTGGGACATGAAAGACCATATCCCCTGCTATCGGGATGATGCGGAAGGAGACCACTCGGCCTTCACCTTCCACTGCACGGAGGAGTCCGACCTTTTCACGGAAGAAGAAATGAAGAAATGGGAACAGGCGCTGGAAGGGAAAGAGCCGGAACTCGTGACAGAGGAAAATAGGGAACGGAGCCTCTCCGATTTCCTTTCTTCCCTTCCGAAAGATATCCCCCACTGGATGGAAAGCCAGCTCACCTGGACCTATGACCATCCCGGCGCCCTTTCCACTCCCGCAAAACTGACAGCCACGGCTGCCGTCAAGCTTCGGGAAATGCAGGAAAACTCCGCCTCTGACGAAGAAACCTATGAATCCGTCATTTTGGCCCCGGACCCCGATGCTTTGCCTGCCGATTACGATACGCCGCCCCTCTTCCTCTCGGGAGACGAGGAAAAATATGAAGGCACCGGCTACGGTACCCTCATGCACAAAGCCATGGAAATGATTGACTTCACCACGATTTCCCCCACCGAAGAGGCCATCCGCGAAGAGCTCAAAAAACTGGTTTCCGAAAACGTCTTCACCGGAGAAGAAAGCGCGACCCTCCTCTCCGAAACAAAATGGGCCCATCCGGCCAAAGACCTCCTCACCTTCGCCAATGGCCCCCTCTCGGAAGCCATGAAACAGGCAAAGTACGTCAGGAAAGAAATGCCCTTCTCCATCCTCCTCCCCGCCCATGATTTCTACCCGAGTTGCGAAACCGATGAAAAACTCTTCCTTCAGGGCGTCATGGACTGCCTTCTGGAATATGAAAAAGAAATCATCATCATCGATTACAAGACAGACCATACCATGAGCGAAGAAGAACTGGCAGCGCACTACAGCGTCCAGCTCAAAGTCTATCGGGAAGCGGCTGAAAAACTCTTCGGAAAGGAAGTAAGCCATCTCTACCTCTGGGCCTTCAAGTACGGGAAGGCCATAGAAATAGAATGAGCCGAACAGTCAGTTTTTAGCCGTTAGCAGACAATAGTGTAAAAGTTATCAGTTCACAGTGATCAGTTAACAGTTGTAGTGGGCGCCAGAATCATAGGGCGCCCCTTTTTAATAATTGTCTTTGCCCACATTGACCATAAAGGCAATCTTTCAGGAAAATAAAAATCCCGGTACAGCTTTTACTGCCCCGGGACTTTTATGATATGAAAAAGTGCTTTTCCGATTTGAAGAGGCCCGCATCAGATGGCGGGCCATTTTTATAAACGGTTATCATTGAAAAGTATAAATTACATATAAAAAAGCCGCCTCTCTATCTAAAGGCGGCCACCATAACTGAGAACTGAGAACTGATAACTGATAACTACATCCCCAAAAGTTTTTAAAATGATAATTTTTATTTTTGTACAGCCCCATTCACATTTTCCTTTGTCCCGGGCCGCTTGCCACCTTTTATTTCCTACTGTAAAATAAAGTGAGTAAGGAAAGGAGCGTGATGAATCGTGAAAATGCCTGTCGGACTGTCCGATTTTTCCATGCTGATCCGCGGCGGTTATTATTTCGTGGATAAAACAGATTTTATCCGAAAAATCATCGATAATCATGCCAATGTGACGCTCTTGGCACGGCCCCGCCGGTTTGGGAAGACTCTGACTCTTTCCATGGTGGATTATTTCTTTAATATTTCCCACAGACTGGAATCGGCCAATCTTTTCAAAGGGACAAAAATTTCTGCCTCCGGCAGCAGGTATATGGATTTGCGAGGGACAAAACCGGTACTTTTCCTGACGCTGAAGGATATACGGGTGGACACCTATGATTCCATGGTCTTTCAGCTTTCCAACCTTATGGGAGATGTATACGATTCTTTTCATTTCCTGCCCGAAAGCCCATCCCTCACGGAAAGGCAGAAAAACTATTACGGAAAAATCGTGAAGGGCCCGGCTACCGAAGATGAGCTCATGCCGGCGCTCCGGAATCTCATTGATATGCTGGCCGCCCATTATGGAAAACCGGTACTGCTGCTCCTTGATGAATATGATGCGCCGATGCAGAAGGCCTGGGATGCAGGGTATTATGAAAAAGCCATATCCTTCATGCGGAATTTCCTCTCTCCCGCACTGAAGGACAATCCGTCCCTCGACTTCGCCCTGATCACCGGCGTTCTCCGGATTGCAAAGGAAAGCATCTTCAGCGGTCTCAATAACCTTTCCGTATCCACCGTCCTTGGCGGAGGCTACGCCGGTGATTTCGGTTTCACCGGGGACGAAGTGCGGAAAATAGCCGAAGATTTTCATCAGGTCGGGAAAATGGACGAACTGGCAAGCTGGTATGACGGCTACAATTTCCAGGGGCTGGACATATACAATCCCTGGTCCGTTATCAACTATTTCCATCACCATGGCGAGGCTGCCTCCTACTGGGTAAATACGTCGGACAACCGGATCCTTGCCTGGCTCCTTGCCAATGCCGACGAACGGCGATGGCAGGAAGTCCGCCAGCTTATGGAAGGAAAAAGCATCATTTCCGGCATTGATGAAAACGTGGTCTACGGCCGCCTGGCCCCGGACCGGAATATGCTTTATACGGTCCTTCTCTTCACAGGTTACCTGAAACCCCTCCGCTCCGTCGACCTTCGCCGGGGACTCTATGAGCTTTCCCTTCCCAACAGGGAAATACGGGACGTCTTTGAAGATGAAATCCTGAGCCCTCTGGGTGAAGGAAATAAAGATATCGCTCTCTACGAGATGCAGAAAGCCATGATGAGGGGAAATAAAGAGTCCTTCCAGTTCAATCTGGGAGACATACTCCGCCGTTCCGTCAGCATTCACGACGCGGCGAAACCGGAAAGCTTCTACCATGGACTGATGCTGGGATTTGCCCTTTACTATGAAAATGACTACACCATCCGATCAAACCGCGAAAGCGGCTTTGGCCGATATGACCTTGCCATGCTGCCGAAGAAAGAAAACCTTCCCGGTATCATCATGGAATTCAAAGCAGTGAAGGATGAAAAGGATATGGAAAAAGCTGCGGAAAAGGCAAAAGAACAGATAGAGGAAAAATCCTACGCCACGGAGCTGAAGGATGCCGGAGTTCGTGCCATCTGGACTTATGGCATCGCCTTCTGCGGCAAAAAAGTGCTCGTCAAATGATTGTATCCAAATAGAGGGGGGTACAACATACACAATATGTTGAATGCCCGGAAATTATAAAGTTATCAGTGATCAGTTCATAGTTATCAGCAGAAGAGGCCCGCATCAGATTAGATGGCGGGCCATTTTTATAAGCGGTATTCATTAAAAAGTATAAATTGCATATAAAAAAGCCGCCTCTCTATCTAAAGGCGGCCACCATAACTGAGAACTGATAACTAATAACTGATCTACATCCTCAAAAGTTTTTAAAATGATAATTTCTATTTTTTTACAGCCCCATTTACATTTCCCCCGCCAGGATGGCTTTGGCCTTTTTATATTTCTCCACCCGTTTCCGGTCCCCTGCCGTCACCTTCGGCAGGCGGGAAAGATTGGAATTGTGGATGAGATCGCAGAATTTCACCATCCGGGCCACGGAATTGCCGCTTTTGCGGATGGACCGCACATAGTCCAGGTACGACTGCCGGGGATTACGGGTGAGGAGCCGGACCGCTTCGGTCACTTCTTTCGGAAAAGACTTCTCCAGGTCCTCCAAAGTGATTTTCGTATCCTCTACCGTATCGTGAAGCAAGGCGGTGCAGACGTAATGTTCCCAGTCTGCCTGGTCCTTCGTCAGCCGGTAGGCCAGATTGGCCACATAGACGGGATGAAGGATATAAGGGTCTCCCGCCCGGTCCACCTGCCCCCGGTGCGCCTCCCGGGCCAGTTCGAAAGCATCAAAGGTCCTCCCGGTCAAAGGGAACTCAAGCAATGGAATCTTCATGAAAATACCCCCTTCTGCAACTGAAAAGTTTTCGTTTTCTACGGGAACAGTATAGCAGGGAGAAGGGACAGGGGATGTCACGGGGGATAATTTTTATTTGGGTTATCCCTTGAGGAAATCTGTAAGATGAAGGGCTTTTGAATCGGGAGTGTCGGGGTGATCGGGACGATTGGGATGGCATTGCCCCTGAAGGGCAGCAGAAAACGGATTGGGGACTTGGGATTTCGGATTTCGGGAAGGATATGGGGGTGTACAAAAATAAAA
>DKQZ01000022.1 GCA_002471975.1 Dialister sp. UBA7295
GAGGGGAAGCACTTGCTTAACGTTTTTCCCATTTGCCTCGGGTACCTTTTGTCAGTCAGCCTCATTTGTGCCTTGAAGCGGTAGTACAACCCCTGACCAGGGGGTCAGGTGATTTTTCGATGCAAACGGGCTTTTCACACTCGCCTGGGCAAAATCCCCATAAATAATCGTCGATGCATCAGCATCGACACCTTCCCGCACCCCGCACCCCGCATCCCGCACCCCGTTATTTTTCCTCGCCTGGGCACATTCCCCATAAATACTTGTGCCGCATCAGCGGCACTCCTTCCCGATAGCCCCGATCACCCCCGAGATTCCCGATCATCCCCGATTCAAAAGTCAATCGGTTATATAGTTTCATTTCCACTATAAGCCCGGCTTAAATACAATCGCCGCGAGAGCGGCACACCCTCCCGATATCCCCGTGATTCCCGATATTCCCGATTCAAAGGTTAATCGCCCCTATAGTTTTCTTCCGGCCATGATGCGATTCCGGCAGCCGGCTGGTTTATTAGAATTTCTCTGCCCGCGCCCTGGTGTCTGTGCCTTGCTCCGGACGGGGTGAAAATATAGTGTGCTATATATTTGCAGGGAAATATTTCCCCATATTTCCTGAAATAAGGGGAAATTTGCCAAAATTGAGCGATTTGGGCGGATTTGGGATGAAAAATTTGAAAATACGGTAGTAAGTACCGGTATTTCTCCCCGAAATTTAAGTTTATTTCTTATAATCTTTACCTACATTTTACACAAATTTGATTACCAATTTTTCCATTGAGAGTGTATAATATAACAGAATTCTCATCTGCTTTTTACAAAACAGGTGAGCTTAAATTTTTTTGCAATGAAAGGAGGGGGTCCTGATGCGCGAAGATCAGAGGAAAGAGGGCAAGGAGCGGCTGGCGCGGCTGCTTCTGGGTCATTTGAACCGCCGTTTTTATCCGCTTGCCTGCGAAAGCTTCGTCAGTCCCTCCCTTTCCCTGGATAAAGCGATCCTGAAGGCCATGACCGACGGGCAGCTGCCTTATGCGGGAAGCCGCAAAGTCTGGACTGATCTCTGCCGGAAATACGTCCATTTCCGCCTGGAGCTTGCCTCCTCTATAGTGCGGGAAGGGTCCCGGATCAGCGGGTACCTGGAAGAGGCCGTGAAGGATTACCTGGATTTCGATATTACCCGGTCTTTTTTCAATCAGTTTGAAAACGTCCGGAAGGCGTTGGTCCATTTCCATTTTCCTTTTCATGATACCGGCGTGGGCACCGCCCAGATGCTGGCTCTCCTTTCAAAGGAAATGGGGACGGACTTTGGCCAGCTGACCACTTATTTCCAGCTGGAAACAGAAGGGTTCATCAGGGCGGTGAAAGAAGAAGGAGAGGCCTATCTGGAGGCTCTCTCTTTCTGTGACCCCGAATTCCATGAACGCCGGGTGAGAACCATGCCCCGGCTCCTTATGGATGCCATCGGGGAGGATCTGGGGCGGAGTGAAAGCAGCCTGGTCATGGAAAGTGCCCAGAGTCTTTCGCCCCTCACGAAGGAGCTTTCTCTCATGGATGGGGAAATGACCCGTGAAAAGGCCCGTTTCTTCTATCAGCTCCTCATTTTCCGTGCCTATATTCTTGCTTTCCTGGGCTCCTACGTATGGCAGGACCGGCCCATGAAAGAGGCCATCCTGAAGGGCATCCTTGAGAGTCCGGAAGTGCGGAAATGGTCCCGGGCCATGGAGGTTCACGGCTTCCTGGATGATAAGGATATCCATTTCGGCCAGCGGATCTATCTCAAGATTTCCATGTTCATGCGGCAATGGTCCATTTTTGATCCGAAGAACAGGAAATATTACTATCGCTACTATTCCAATTTCCTCATTTTCATGGCCAATAAGATGGATGAGGAAGGCTTCGAGAACAGGACCAATGAAATCCTGGATGATTTCTGCCACACCACGGGGGCCATCCTTTCCGAAGAAGACAGGAAATTCCTCATCGCCGAGACGAAAGCCTATGTGAATACCATGGCCCACACCGTCTATTTCGCCCATGGAATCGGCTTCCGGACGGCGGGCGACTTTATTTCCGAAAAATGGAAACCAAAGGAAGATCATCCCGTGCTGAGTGAAATCAAGAAATTTTTCCTCGGCGTGGAGGGAAAAGGAGTCTTATGAACTACGGAAAGAGAATTCTCTTAGGCGCAGCGCTTCTGGCCTGCGCCTTTTTTGCGGGTTGTGGAAATACGGGAAACCAGGACGAAGCCCATCGCATCGTGGTAGCCTCCGACGTCCATTATCCCAGCAAGATGGAAGGCGGCGCGGGAAAGACCGCTATTTCCAATAAAGAAAAAGCCCGGGAAGATATCAATTCCTGGAAAGACGTGGACCTCATCGCTTTCACGGGCGATATGGTGGCTCTCTCGGGCTCCCTGGAGCAGCTTCAGGAAGCCAGAAACTTCACCGAAGGCTTTAAGGCCGATAAAATCTACATGGCCGGCAACCATGAAATCAATTTTGAAAAGAAACGCAAAAACGGGAAAATCAGAAAGGCGGACCCCGCCCTTCGCCGCGCCCATGTGGAAAACTATCAGAAAGTCTTCGGTCCCCTCTATGGTAAAAAAGAACTGGGGAAATACCTCCTCCTCTACCTTTCCGCCGATGATACCGAAAGCCAGAATCCCGTCCAGATGTCAAAAGAAGAAGTGGAATGGCTGAAACAGACCCTGAAGGACAATCGAGAGAAGCCCACCCTCATCTTCTTCCACGGACCCCTTCCGGGCACCTATACAGATGACGACTTTGGAAATAACCCCCGCCACTTCGCCCAGCCGGCCGGAGCCATCGATCTCATCCTCCTCACCAATCCGCAAATCAAACTATGGGTCAGCGGCCATACCCACACCCCGCCCACCGACCCCGCTTTTGCGAGCGAAAATAACTGGTACCACGGAAAAGTCCTGGACGTCTATAACCCCACCTGGGACGGAGACCAGGTATGGACCAACTCCATCTATCTATATAAGGATAAAATAATAATAAAGACGTGGGATCATAAAGAGGGAAAATGGATAGACAGTCTCACGAGGACGATTAAAGAATGATCGTGGTTCGTTGTTCGTGAAGGTGGCCGCCAAAATCAGTTGGCGGCCATTTTATATTGGGAAAACTATGCCAGTCGGGGCGCGGGGTGCGGGGCGCGGGGTGCGGGGTGCGGG